>NZ_JAIHAP010000022.1:0-25660 GCF_020054775.1 Thermosipho sp. (in: thermotogales)
ACTCTTTTTAAAGATAAAAGGGAAAGAATAATATTTTCAAAAAATTAAGAAAAAACAAATTTCAGGAGGCTAATTAAAAATATTTCTTTGAAGAGGAGGAAAATAAAAATGAAAGAAATATGGGTTTATATAGAAACGTTTAATAAAAAGGTGAAAAAAGTAAGTCTTGAGCTTTTGACAAAAGCAAATGAACTTTCACAAAAATTGAGTGCAAAAGTTGTAGCAGTTTACATTGATAAAGACGATTTGGATGATACTATTTCAAAGTATGGAGCAGATAAAATAGTTCATTTGTACAATAAAGATTTGCAGTTTTACGACAGCCAGATATATACAAATGCATTGTATAATTTGATAAAAGATGACAGACCTCATATATTGTTAATTGGTGCAACGTCTGTCGGTAGAGATTTAGCTCCAAGACTTGCAGCAAAGTTAAATACCGGTCTTACGGCAGATTGTACACAGCTTGATTTAGATGAGGATGGCTTATTGCTTCAAACAAGACCTGCCTTCGGCGGAAATATAATGGCAACTATTATTTGTCCTGAGCATATTCCTCAGATGGCAACTGTAAGGCCAGGTATTTTTGAGGCAAAAAAATTAGAAAAAATTCCAGAAATAGAAAAAATTGAATTTGAACTTGAAAAAGATTGTACAACAAAAACTTTAGAAATTATGGAAAAAAACTCTCTTTTAAAAGATATTACCGAAAGTGATGTTATAGTTGCAGGAGGAAGAGGACTTTCAAAGAAGGAAGGATTTGATCTTTTAAGGGACCTTGCAAAAGAATTAAATGGTACAATTGCAGCTTCACGTGCAGCGGTTGAGGCAGGTTGGGCACCTCAAGAAATCCAAGTTGGTCAAACTGGAAAAACAGTAAAACCGAAGATATATATAGCTTGTGGTATTTCAGGCGCAATACAGCATATTGCAGGAATGAAAGATTCAAAATGTATAATAGCTATTAATAAAGATAAAAATGCTCCTATATTTAAAATAGCAGATTATGCAATAGTTGGAGATGTATACGAAGTTGTTCCAAAGCTGATTGAAAAATTAAGGGTTTTAAAACAATAAATTTTGAAGTAGTTAGAAAAGGGTGTATAATATAAATGAAGTTGTTTGCCTCTTCAACGTGAAGAGGCACTTTTTTTTCTTTGGAGGTGAACTTTTGTGGAAACAAAGGGTGTTAAATTACTTCAAGGTGATCCAAAAAGAGCAATAGTAAAACTTTCTATCCCTATGATATTTGCAATGTTAGTTCAAACTATGTATAACTTGGTCGATGGTATATGGGTTGCAGGACTTGGTCCAGCAGCACTTGCGGCTATAGGTGCATTTTTTCCAATATTTATGATAATAATTTCTCTTGCATCTGGGCTTGGAGTTGGTGCAAGTTCAGTTATAGCAAGAAAAATTGGAGAAAAAAATAAAAATGAAGCTGATAAAGCTGCTGTAAATTCGCTGGCAATAGCTGTTATTTTTGGACTTACCTTTATGATTGTATCTTTAGCCATTATTAAACCTGTTTTAGAAGTATTGGGAACAAGTAAAGAAGTTTTGGATGAAACTCTAAAATATGCTTATATAATTATATTTTCCATTCCGCTATTAATGTTTAATAACGTTTCAAATGGAATTTTGCGTGGAGAAGGTGACGCAAAAAAAGCAATGTATGCAATCTCGATCGGGTCGATACTTAATATCTTTTTGGATCCACTTTTTATTTATACATTTAAACTTGGAATAAAAGGTGCAGCTTATGCAACAGTCTTTTCGATACTTGTTTCAGCTATCTTAATTGTTTTTTGGTTGTTTATAAAAAAAGATACATATGTTTCTATACATATAAAAGGAATGAAGCTTGAAGCAAAGATAATAAATGATATATTAAGGGTTGGGATTCCTTCTTCAATAGCCCAGATTGCAATGTCTGTTGCAATGTTCGTATTGAACGTTTTTGCGGTTAAAGCGGGAAAAGATTTAGGAATAGCTGTCTTTACTAGTGCCTGGAGAATTATAAACTTTGGGACAGTACCGTTGATTGGGATAGCAACTGCTGTTACTTCTGTGACTGGTGCAGCGTTTGGACAAAGGGATGCTAAAAAATTAAAAACAGCTTATTTGTATGCTATTAGATTTGGAGAAATAATTTCGTTGGTCGTTATGAGCTCTATTTTAATTTTTGCAAATTACATTGCAAAGGCTTTTACGTATTCAGAAAATGGAGCACAAATTTACAGTGAACTTGTAAATGCACTTAGAATTTTATCGTTGTTTTTGCCAGGAGTGCCATTTGGAATGTTTACCTCCTCCATGTTTCAAGGAACAGGTTATGGAATAAGGAGTATGATTGTTTCAATAAATAGAACGATAATCATGCAAGTTTTATTCTCCTATTTGTATGTTTTTGCATTTAATATTGGTTTAAATGGAGTTTGGTGGGGGGATTGTAACCGGAAATGCAATTTCCGCAGCTATTACATTTACATGGGGGATTTTTACGGTTAGAAATATAAAAAGAAAGTTTTGGTAAAAGATAGGAGGAAAAATAATGGAAATTACAATAAGAATTGATGAATTAAATAACAAGTTAAAATCTAAGTTTTTTATTGTTGTGCTGTCTAATGAAGAAAATTTAAAAAAATGCGTTGAAAATGATATTGCAGGTTTTCCTGAGACAGATAATGGTGTTTGGGCTTATTTAGATATAAATGAAGGTGATTATGTTTCGTTTTATTATAACGGAAGAATTTTCAATTTGTACAAGGTAGAAAAAAAGTTTATTCCTGAGCATTACAAAAAATCAAATAATTCTATAGGAAATGAAATGTATGATCCAGTACCACTGAATAATGGAGATAAATGGAGAGCAATAAGCACCAAAAAAGGTAATCTTTATTTTCCATATAGGTTATCTTTAAAACTATTGGAAAAGACAGATTTTTTGACATCTCTTGTTTTTAAATCTGGTTTTGAAAGATTTGGTATAAATTTGATTCCAAGAGTTAGTTTAAAAAAATCTCATTTTCAATTATCTTTAAGTGATATTAATAAAATTTTTGGAATAGAGAATTTAAGTGTAAGCTTAAGCAGTTTTACATTGAAAGATTTTGCTGAAGTATTTTCGAAGAATAAGCGTATTAATAAAGAAAAATTTTCAGTTGAAAATATTGTTGACAAAGAAATATTTCTTCAAACATTAATAAAGCGTATTCTTGAAGCATCAATTTATAAATATAAAAAGGTCGTATTTGACAAAATTAGCTTTGGCAACGATAGTTTTGAATTTTTTTCGGAGCAGACTGTTTATGGCGGAGAAGCAGATATAGTAATAGCATATAATTCAGAAAATATCGCCTTTGTTGAAGTAAAAAATGGAATAATTTTAAAGAAGAATGGAGAATTTACTAGGATTGGTAGCGAAGCTTACGATCAAGTAAAATCATACAAAGATATTATAGATCCAAACAAAAAAATAAGAAAAATTATTGCTGGAAAGAAAGATTTTGGATCAAAAGATGTTTTATTAAAAATATTCGAAAAAAAGTCTGAAAATATTATGGTTTTTGAAGTTAATTCAAGTTTTGAAATTTTATGAATAATATATAATCATTTAAAAAATTAAAAAGAATGGGTAAGTAATAAAAACAAATCGGGACTTTCAAGTCCCGATTTATACAACAACTGGCTCCGGCGGAGGGACTCGAACCCCCAACCTAGTGGTTAACAGCCACCCGCTCTGCCTATTGAGCTACGCCGGAATCCATCGTTATCGAATTATATTATACCATATTTTCTGTTTTTTGTCAATAATGTCTTTTTGTGGGATATATTATTTATAACGCCAATAAAAATATATCACAAGTTGTAAAAATGTCAACTTTCAATTTCCCTTTTTAATATTTTTAAGCAACATAAATTTTAACTTTTTACTCTTTACAAAATTTTATTTTAGATTTAAAATCAAGATGTAGGAGGGAGATACATGAAAGACAAAAAACTTTTAAAAATAAAATCATTATCATTTATTTATTATATATTCCCGCAAAGGGAACTTTGATTGTGCAAAAATGAGGAGCCTAATGCTCCTCATTTTCATTTTAAATGTGGAGGGGTGTTATGTGCGGAATAGCAGGGGTTTGGAACGTTGAAAAATCTTATAACGTTTTACATGATTTATTGCTTGGATTACAACACAGAGGACAAGAAAGTGTTGGAATAGTTCTTGAAGATTTTAAAATGATAAAAAACAAGGGACTAGTTTCTCAAGTTTTGAGTGAGTCAAACTTTTTACCAGGAAATAGTGGTATAGGCCATGTTAGGTATTCTACATACGGCTCAAACACAGAGATTCAGCCGCTTATAGGTATTACATCAAAAGGAAAATTTGCAATAGCACACAATGGTAACATTCCTGATGCAGAATCTAGAATTAACTCACTTGTGGAAAAAGGTTCTGTCTTTAATTCAACTCTTGATACTGAAATTTTCCTCCATTATATTTCTCTTGCCCCTTACTCTGATCCAATACTATCAATTCAATGGGCATTTTCAAGAATTTCTTCGGCTTATTCTGTTGTTATACTTGGAAAGGACAAGTTAATAGCAGCAAGAGATAGGTTTGGATTTAGACCTCTTTTTTATGGAAAGTACAAAAACGGTTATGTTATAGCATCAGAAGACTCAGTTCTTTATTCAATAGGTGCAAATAAAATTGTTGAGGTATTGCCTGGAGAAATAGTAATTTTTTCTGATAGTGGAATTGAAAAGGTAAAGTATGCAAACACGGATGTTAAATTTTGCTCTTTTGAATATATCTATTTTTCAAGACCAGATAGTAACTTTTTGTATGGAAATGTACACAGAGCAAGATATAGAATGGGAGAAATTTTATTTGAAGAAAGCAACATGAGGGGAGATATAGTTATTCCAATTCTAGATTCAGGATTTTCGGGAGCACTGGGTTTTTCAGCAGCATCAAAGATTCCGATAGAACTTGGTCTTATGAGAAATAGGTATCTTGGAAGAAGCTTTATTATGCCTGAAAATCGTGAGGAGATAATAAAAAGAAAGCTTGTTCCAATACCAGAAGTTATAAAGGATAAAGAAGTTATAATAATTGATGATTCTATTGTTCGTGGAACAACAATGAAGCAAATAGTTAAGATGTTAAAAGAAAACGGTGCAAGGAAAGTAAAAGTTGGTATACATTCACCACCTGTTATTGGACCATGCCCTTATGGTATTGATACTTCAAGAAAAAATGAGCTTATAGCAAATCAAAAGAGCATAGATGAAATTTTAAGTGAAATTAATGCTGACGAACTCCATTATTTATCTGTTGAAGGGTTGAAAAAAGCAATTGGGGGAGATAATTTATGCCTGGGATGTCTCAATCTAAATTACCCCGTATAGTTGTGCTTGCATCAGGAAATGGTTCAAATTTTGAAGCAATTGTGAAAGCACAAAGAGAGGGAAAATTAAGAGCAGAGATTTTGATGTTAGTAGTAAACAAAGAATGTTTTGCAATTGAGAGAGCAAAAAGATTGGGGATTTCCTATAAGAAACTTTCAAAGGATTGGAAGGAAGAATTATTTTCGCTTTTAGAAGAATTAAATCCGGATTTAGTTGTTCTAGCAGGATTTATGAAAATTTTGCCTCCAAATATAGTAAATAAATGGAAGATAGTTAACATACATCCATCACTTTTGCCTGCTTTTAAGGGAAAAGATGCGATAAAGCAGGCATATGAATATGGAGTTAAAGTTACTGGAATTACAATACATTATGTAGATGAAGGTGTTGATACAGGTCCAATAATATTTCAGCATGCAATTAATATAGATGGAATGTCTTTTGAAGAGGTTGAGGAAGAAATACATAAAATAGAGCATAAATATTATCCTATCATTATTGATAAAATTTTGAATGATTAATTTCTTGAAAGGAGTGAGCGGGGGTGTATCTGGAAAAATTTAATTTGGATTTAAGGTATGGGGAAAATTCACATGAAAAAGCAGAAATTTTTGGAAAACCTGCGTTTGAGATTTTACATGAAGGCAAGCAACTTTCGTACAACAACATATTGGATGCCGAAGCTGCCTATGTAATAGCAAATAATCTAAAAAAACTAAAAGGCTATGCAAGTGTAGTAGTAAAACACCAAACACCATGCGGAGCATCTATAAAGAATGATAAGGTTGAATCAATTCTTTCTGCAATAGCAGCAGATGAAGAATCAAGTTTTGGAGGTATATTAGCTGTTAATTTTGAGTTTGATGAAAAATGTGCAATGGCAATTAAGAAAAAATATCTCGAAGTTGTCGTTGCAGAAAGTTTTACTCAAGAAGCAATTGAAGCTCTTTCAAAGAAAAAGGTTAGAATTTTAAAGATAAATGATTATGAACCAAAGGTAGGAAAACCTGCATTTGGAGCATTTTTAGTTGGCGAGAGAAAGCTTCCAGATTTAAAATTCACCCACGTTGCAGGTCCGCAATTGGATGTTGAAGAATTAAACGAATTATTATTTGCTTTTATTGTAGTTGAAGGTGTAAAGTCTAATGCGATTTTAATTTCAAAAGATATGACTACCGTAGGTATAGGAACCGGTCAGCCTTCCAGAAAAAGAGCTGCATGGATAGCAACAGAGCTAGCAGGCGAAAAAGCAAAAGATGCATATGCTGCCTCTGATGCTTTCTTTCCTTTCCCCGACGGTCTTGAAATTCTTGCAAAGGCTGGGGTAAAAGCAGTTGTTTCACCAATGGGTTCAATTAGAGATGAGGAAGTAATTAATGCTGCTGAAAAAATGGGCTTGTCATTTTACAAGGCAGAAGGAAGAGTTTTTAGACATTGAGGTGATAATATGAAAGTTTGTATAGTAGGTTCTGGTGGAAGAGAACATGCTATGGGATATGCTTTTGAAAAAGCTGGTTTTGAAGTTTTTTATACGCCAGGCAATGGATTAACTGAAAATAATATCGATTTTGAAAGCCTTAAATATTTTAATGGATTAATAATTCCTGGCTCAGAAGAATACCTTGCAAATGGAATTGCTGAAAAGTATGCTAATGTTTTTGGACCTGACAGTAGAGCTTCAAGACTTGAAAGCTCAAAAATCTATGCAAAACAATTTATGAGTATTTACAATTTAACTACTCCAAGGTTTGAAATTGCATCCAATAGGGAGGAACTTTTAGAAAAAATTGAAAAATTTTATCCGCCATATGTTTTAAAAGCAGATGGTCTTGCAAAAGGGAAAGGTGTATTGATTGTTGAAAATAAAGATGAAGCAGTTGAGCTTGGGAGTAAGCTAATAAGTGGAGAGTTGATTGCGGGAGTTTCTGGCCCAATAGTTATTGATGAATTTTTACCTGGAAGAGAGCTTTCAGCTATGGCTGTTGTTAATGGAGACAATTTTTCACTGTTTCCGTTTATACAAGATTATAAGAAGATTAATACTGGGAACACTGGTCCTAACACTGGTGGAATGGGGAGCTTTGGACCTATTGAAATTGATGGTGAATTAAAAACAAAGATCGAGGAATTGTTTGCAAAAACACTTTATGGTTTAAAAAAAGAAGGGGTTTTTTACAGGGGATTTTTATACCTTGGGTTAATGATATACGAAAAAACTCCATATATCCTGGAATATAACGTAAGGTTGGGTGATCCTGAAACTGAAGTTATTGTGGCAACAAACCCAGACAATTTTGTAGAGTGCGTTTTAAAGGCTTATAACAAAGAAAATATTCCTGAATTTAACCCCAAATACTATGCTCTTGATGTTGTACTTGCAAGCAAAGGTTATCCGGGAAAATATGAAAAGGGAAAAGAGATAAGAAATCTCTTTCCACTTCAAGGAGAAGATTTTGTAATATTTGGTGCAGGAGTAAAAAAGGAAAACGATAAATATTATACAAATGGTGGAAGAGTTTTGCATTGTGTTGCTTTTTCCGAGAATAAGGAAGAAGCAAAAAAAAGAGCATATGAAATTTCAGAAAAAATAGATTTTGATGGTAAGATATTTAGAAAAGATATTGGGGTGATCTATGCATGAAGTATACATATAAACAGGCGGGGGTAGATGTAAAAAAAGGAGATGAATTTGCAAAAATTATAAAGGAAAATGTAAATATTCCAGAGTGGATTTTAAAAGAACCTACTGGATATGCAACTGTTTTGCTTTTTACTACACCCCCAATTGCAGTTACTGCTGATGGTATAGGAACTAAGATTTTACTTCACATTGAGCATGGAACATTCAAGGAGGCAGCAAAAGATTTAATAGCTATGAATTATAATGATCTGATATGTGTTGGAGCAAAACCAATAGCATTCTTAGATTATATAGGCACACACAAGATTGGTGAAATTGAAAAGAAATTTATTGATGCACTTATTAAAGAGCTAAAAAATTGTGATATGTATTTGGTTGCAGGTGAAACAGCTGAGATGCCAGATATGTATCAAGAAAATCATTTTGATGTTGCAGGTTTTGCAATTGGCACACTTATAAAGAAATTTGAGCATTCTCATATAAAACCTGGTGATTATATTATGGCTTTAGATTCATCTGGTTTTCACTCAAATGGTTGGAGTCTTATTAGAAAGATAATTAGTGAAGAAAAGATAAACATAAAAGATTTACCTTTTGATATACTAAAAGGAACAAGAATTTATAAGGAAATTATACCTTATTTTGATAAAATAAAAGCAATGGCTCATGTTACTGGTGGAGGAATTACTAGAGCGTTGAGAAGGTTGCTTGGAAATTTAGGATATGAAATAAATATTGAAAAAAAGGAATTTGTAGATTGGATTTTAAAATACGTAGAATTTGACGAAGCTATTAATACCTTTAACATGGGATATGGTTTGTTATATGTCTCAGAAACAGATGAACTTCCTGGAAAAGTAGTTGGACGAGTAAAGGAAAGCGAAAGAGTAATAAAGTTTTAATTTATTCCATTCAAAAAAACATGGCTCTAGACGAGCCATGTTTTTTTTATATTAAATTGTAAGAATATGATTTTGTATTTTATCTTTGAAGACTTGACTCTTCATTTTTTGATTTATCCAGAATCTTCCACATATTAAATTTCGACAATTCCTATCCTTTATATTGCATTACAAATAGTGAAAAATAAACCGGTCTTTGATCTACATATTCTTGAACCTTTTAAACAATTTAAAAAATATAAATTGTTTGAAAACTATATCAAAAACAAATACTCGTTTAAAGAAATAATTATTTATTTTTCATAGGTAGATTCTAAACACCAAATCCTTCCATTGAAAGGCCGGTGATGTAAATTGTGTTTTTTTCTCATAGGTAGATTCTAAACTCTGGAGAGGCATTAAAACCGGTTTTTGTCAAAACAAGAGGACATGTTTTCATTCCTCATAGGTAGATTCTAAACGGGTATGAACCAGAAGAAGAGGGTCACAGTCCTCGCTCGCAGAATTGTTTTCATTCCTCATAGGTAGATTCTAAACTACTTCAAAGAAGAAGTAGCAAAGTATGCAACAGTGTTTTCATTCCTCATAGGTAGATTCTAAACCACTTCCTTCAGGAGCATTATATGGAGTAAGTGTTATGCTTGGTGTTTTCATTCCTCATAGGTAGATTCTAAACAAAGAATTACCACAGACAAATTTCTCTCAGAGCAATGGTATGTTTTCATTCCTCATAGGTAGATTCTAAACGTATATGTCTCAAGATACGCAGACAAATATCCAGAATTTTACGTTTTCATTCCTCATAGGTAGATTCTAAACAGAAAAGAGATCGAAAGAAGGTAAACCGCTTGTTGTTGGTTTTCATTCCTCATAGGTAGATTCTAAACATCAATTTGCCCCAAATGTAAGAGCGCCGAAAAGATTCTAGGTTTTCATTCCTCATAGGTAGATTCTAAACCCAATTTGTGGCTAAAACATTACAAAAAGGGTGTGGGAGAAGTTTTCATTCCTCATAGGTAGATTCTAAACAATAGTATTCAGCGACGGAAAAGCAGTCTTATTAACAGGTTTTCATTCCTCATAGGTAGATTCTAAACACAATTATCGCAGTCGAGAAAGAAGAACGAGAATTCCGTTTTCATTCCTCATAGGTAGATTCTAAACATTTTTGAACAAACAATAGAAGAAGAAAAATTTATTGCTTGGGTTTTCATTCCTCATAGGTAGATTCTAAACGTCATAAAATGGCAGTTAGGAGAGTTTGTGATTAATTTCGTTTTCATTCCTCATAGGTAGATTCTAAACCTGAACTTAAAAGCTATGTCGAAAAGTTGAAAGAAGAACAAAGAGTTTTCATTCCTCATAGGTAGATTCTAAACGGTAGTTTTTGAAAAAATTGTAGAAGAAAAAGCGTTTTTGCTGTTTTCATTCCTCATAGGTAGATTCTAAACTGGAGAGAATATGTTAACGCATGGATAAACCATATTGAGGTAAGTTTTCATTCCTCATAGGTAGATTCTAAACAAACTCTGATTGAAAAGCACAGTGTATGGATAAAAAAAGCAGTTTTCATTCCTCATAGGTAGATTCTAAACAATGCTCTTGAATGTTTGTTATATTCGTTGGAACATAGTGTTTTCATTCCTCATAGGTAGATTCTAAACTGAAGAAGTTGAAGTTTTGGAAAAGAAAACAATCTATGAACAGGTTTTCATTCCTCATAGGTAGATTCTAAACTTATTTAGAGTAGGCCGAAAGCCCTACTTTATTTATAACACAAAGTTTTCATTCCTCATAGGTAGATTCTAAACGAAATTATGGTGAAAAAGAATTTAGTAAAATTGGCAAAGTTCGTTTTCATTCCTCATAGGTAGATTCTAAACATTATTAAGAGGTGGGCTTTGGCCCACCACTTTTTTTAATTGCGTTTTCATTCCTCATAGGTAGATTCTAAACCAATGTATATCACGATTCCATAGTACGATGGAACAATAAGTTTTCATTCCTCATAGGTAGATTCTAAACAGAAAGTTTTAACGTACCAATAGAATACGAGGATGATTCCGGTTTTCATTCCTCATAGGTAGATTCTAAACTTGTTCATATCTTCGGCTGCAGTTTTCAAAACAGATATAATTGTTTTCATTCCTCATAGGTAGATTCTAAACGTTTGGAAAAAATTGATAAAGAGGTGCTAAAATGGAGATGTGTTTTCATTCCTCATAGGTAGATTCTAAACTTCCTGAAGATTAAATAATAACTGATTTAATAAATGTTTTCATTCCTCATAGGTAGATTCTAAACGATATAAAAGCAGTATTGATAGAGTATGGATACAGTATAGATAGTTTTCATTCCTCATAGGTAGATTCTAAACGGCTTTTGAAACAGGCTACCATTTGGAAACAATCGAAAAACTACTGTTTTCATTCCTCATAGGTAGATTCTAAACCTATAAATATTCACATAAATAAATATAACAAAGAAAAGTAACAAAACCTTTGAGCGGAAGTAAACTGTAAGTTAAATATAGAATTTATAAGCCTTCACGATCATTCATACTTAAAAACATCTCCTAAAAAATCATCTAATTTTGAATTATTAACACAAACGTTACAAATACCGTAATAATAAATTAGTAAAAAAGGAACTTTTTGACATTGATTACAATAATGTTAAGACACTCTTCTGTTTTAGACCCAGCAACTATAATTTTATTAGTTAATATTAAGTTTCTATTTAGTTAACAGATTGTTTTCAGAGGCATTTTCGATATCTAGAGTTACAGCTTGGTCAATGTAAAAATTATTTTTCAATCAATCTAATCATCTTAGGATGAACAGAGAGTGTGTCTATTAATATCGTTAACTGCTGCCCTAGTAACATATATGTAATCTGCGCCTTTAGCTTCCTTTCATTCATTCCTCTCATCTTTATCCTCTATTTTTGCATTTCTATGTACCACTCTATTTCCCATCTTTTGCTTTATATCAACCTATTTATTTCTCTTTTCATAAATTCTTTCCCTTTTCTTCCACTAGGTCTTACATATAACTTCATCTTTTCTTTCATTTTTTCAGCAAACTCCCATTGCCAGTACCCTCTATCTGCTAACAATATTGAACCTTCTATATCTTCTAACATATTTTCTGCATGTTCTATCTATTATTTCCTATCTCAAAATCTAATAACACTTTTGCTTCATATAATAGATGAAGTCTCTTTTTCTTTCATCTAATTTCTTTATCTTCAATGACTAGCAGTGTACTAAAAAGTCTCTTGAGCTTTATACTTTTTTTAATAATTTTTTCAATCTATAGTGTATTGTCTAAAAAGATATTTTCTTAGATACACTCATTTAGATTTATCAAAGACAATGTTAGAAAATTTATTGAGTAATTTTTGTTGTTAAACAATATTGAAGTGAATATTATTGGGCTACACCTCCTTGTTGGTGATGTTTAGTACAAAAACAATTTTAACAAGTGTAGCCCTTTTTTACTTTTTACATTGGCCAGGGTCTTTGATTTTTGCCAATCTTAAATCAAAAACTTGACTATATTAATAAATGGCTATTAATATTGTGAAATTTCACCTCTTTTTCTAACTACGTCTGCAAAGTAATTAAATAAGATAATTCCTACAAAAATATAAAGTAAAGAAGATGTTATCATATAAATCCAATCATTAAATCTAACAGAAGATCCTTCTATCAAATTACTTAGTATTTTCATATAACCATTTGCTGGAACAATATATTTTACTATTCCTTTGTAATCACCTAGCAAAAGACCTATAATAGCAAATTGTGCTATATTTAGTAATGCTTGAGTTCTTTTGAATCTAAGAGTTATACCCGCTAAAATAAGACCTATACCATAACCTTGAAGCATTAGCAAAATTAAAGTGATTATAAAACTCATTGGTATAATTAAAGGTATCCCGGCTATTTTAAAAACAACTATAAGTATTAAAAATTCAAAAGGAATCATTATTAAAAAATTAGAAAATTGGTAAAAAAGGTAGATTGTTGAAGGGCCAACTGGTGAAATAAATGCCTGTTCAATTAATCCTATACTCATTTCATTTATAATAGTCCACGACAAATCTGTAATGGTTCCCAAAAAAGTAAACCATACAATATAACCTATTGCAAGTGCTTGAATACTTTCTCCTAAATTTGCAGGATTTCCAAACTTTGTAACCCCCAAGACCATAAAGTAAAACAGCATTGTCATAATTGTGAAAAAAGATATTGTATTTAAATAATATCTTTTAAGTTCCGAAATTACCCTCAAAACGGTTCCTTTAAACACATTAAGATAGACCATTTTCATCACCTCTTACAATATTTACAAAAACTTCTTCAAAGTTCACCATAACACTTTCAAGGCGCTTTATTTCAATGTTTTTACTCTTAAAGTGTTCAAGGACTTCATATAATTGATCTATATTATCTATTTGAATGTTTAAAATCTTTTCTCCGTTTTCTTCGACAAGTGTTCCGAATTTTTTAAGCTCTTTATAACCATTATTGCTTAAAAAACTTATTTTAAATCTTTTTTTCTTGAAAGCATCCAAAAGTTTTTCTTTTTTATCACTAACAACGACCTTACCTTTATTTATAATCAACACATGATTTGCCACTTTTTCAACAAGTTGCATATCATGAGTAGATAAGAGTATGGTCTTTCCATCTTTTGCAAGTTTTTCAAGCATTTGTCTTACTTTTAATGAAGATTCAACATCCAAGCCGAGTGTTGGTTCATCTAAAAGAATTAGCGGAGTATCAGGCAGTAATGCTATTCCAATTGCTAACCTTTGTTGCATACCTCTTGAAAGTTTTCCAGCAAGTTCGTTCTTTTTTTCAGTTAACTCTACAAAATCCAAAATTTCAGAAATTCTACTTTTTAAGTATTTTCCTCCTAAACCTCTTATATGACCAAAGTATTTTAGGTTTTCATAAACTGTCATCTTCCAATGAATATTTCTATTTCCTTCTAAAACTGCAGAAACATATTTTAGTGCATGTGAAGGATGTTTGTGAACATCTATGCCGTTTATATAGATTTCACCTTCATCTGGAATTATAAGCCTTAATATCGACTTTATAGTTGTAGTCTTTCCCGCACCGTTTGGTCCTAGAATTGCAAAGATTTCTCCCTTTTCAGTCTCAAAACTAATTCCTTTAATTGCTTCTACTTTTTTCCCTTTTGAAACATAGGTCTTTTTAAGATTTTTAACCTGCAGCATCAAAATCCCCCCCAGCTTTTGGTTCATATACCTGTTGTGGTGCAATAACAAAGAAAACAATGGATATAGCTAGGGCTAAAAAGTTAACTACCAAAAAAAGAATATGTGCGGCCATAACATCAATTAAAAATCCATATATGACCGCACCAAGTGGTACCATAATCTGAGAAAAAATTTCAAGCGTTGAAAAAACTCTTGACCTTATTTCAGAGGGGGTCATGAGTTGCAAATTTGTTGAAATTGGGATATTTACCAAAGTATTAAATGTACCAACTATAAAGTAGATAATAGATGTAAGCCAGAAAAATTTCCATATGGAAAATTTAACAAGAACGTTTGGGAAAATCAATATTGTAAATGCAAAAATTGCTAAACTTTGAATAGATATTCCAGATATCATTAAAGTTTTGTTTTTTGCATTTTTTAAAAGGGACATTAGAAAGACGTTTCCTGCAAGCATTCCAATTGTAAAAAATGTTTGCACAAAACCATATTGTTGAGCACTCATTTTTACTATCTGCCTTAAAACATACGGCTCAACTACCTGGAATAATGGAGACATTAAAAAGTTAATTATCATTGCAAATGTAAATAGATATTTTAATCCTTCATTTTTAAAAATGAAAGTTAAGCCTTCCTTGAATTCACTAAAAAACGAAGAAACACTTAATTTAGACTTTTTAGAAAATTTTACTTTATATACAATAAACATTTCACTAATCGCCGATAGTACAAATGAAGTACCGTTGATTAAAAATACAGCAAATATTCCAAAAAGTCCATATATAATTCCACCTAAAATTGGTCCGATTATCATAGAAAAAGAATTAACACTACCAAGTACAGAATTTGCTGATCTTAGTTTATCCTCAGAAACTATATCAGGGATCATGGCTGTAGTTGCAGCTCCAAAAAAGCCATCAAAAACTGCAACAAATGCCTGAATAACAAATAAAATTAATATATTAAGACTATTAGTATATGAAAGTAATGCAAGAAAAAGTATTAAAAATCCGCGGACAAAGTCTGTGAAAACCATTATATTTTTTCTATTAAACCTATCTCCCAAGACCCCGGCAAAAGGGGCAACCGAGAGTCTTGGAAGAATACTAAGTAAAGTAAATATTCCCATTGCAGCTCCTGAACCTGTAACGTCTAAAATATACAAAGGAATTGCAATCATCTGTATTCCTGAACCTATTAAAGATACTAATCTTCCAACAATATAAAGCAAAAAATTCTTTGTAAAAAGTTTATTTGTTGAGTCTGTTCTCCTCACAGTTAAGCCACCCCGCATTCAATTTTCCATTTCCCCAGATAACTTCGCATGTAACATTTCCTGATGAAATAACTCCATTTAGTTCTATATTTTCAGCATGTACATTTCCTGAACTAATTGATCCATCCTGATAAACTGTTATATTCTCAGCCTTTACGTTTCCCGTTTTCACAGTTCCTTCAACTATTAATTCTTCTGTTTCAATATTTCCACAAGAAATGGTTCCAATAGCTCTTATCTTATCTGCTTTTAGATTTCCACAGGCTAATTTTCCTTTAACTATTACTTCTTCAGCTACAATATCATCATCGGTTTTAAATTCTTTACCTTCTTCTACAATCAATGTTTCAAATTTTTGAGTCTTTTTAGACTTTTTAAAATTTCCATTTTTAATTTCAAACCCTGACAAAAATGGTTTAAAAAATACTTTAAACAATCCCTTCAATAATAAATTGTTTACTCTTGTAAGTCCTCCCTTAACTTTTGGAGGAGTACCCTCTTCTTTACTTGCTACAATATTTAAACTTCCGTTTATAACTCCCCCGTTCCATTTTACCCTTGAGCCAACAATATTCATGTCCCCTTTTACTTCACCAGAAAATGTTAGTTTTCCCATAACAATCGAACAATCACCATTTACAATTCCTTTTATAACAGCTTCTCCATTTACGATATTAATATCACCTTCAAAAACCTCTCCCTCTTCTATTACTGTTATTTCACCTACTTTTGTCTCGACATTTTCGTCTGAACTTTCAAAATTTTCATCTTTATAATCTTCTCTTTGTTTTATTGCTTCAATAAGTGCTTCTGCCTCTTCAGTTGTAATTTCTCCATTTTTAAGAGCTTCTAAAACTTTTCTAATTTCTTCATTCATTTTTCTCTCCCCCTTTTCTCTTAATAATGTTTAAAGCATCTTCCACTGAAATCAATTTCTTCTTTAATTTTTCAAAAACATCATCTTGATCATCAACTTCAGAATCTCCTATTGGTTTAAGTCCCATTTTATCGAGTAGCTTTTCAAGTCTTCCACGAAGGGTAAAATATCCAATCCCTGTTACACGTTCCATTTCTTTTAAGTTTCCTCTACTTCTCAAGAACAAAATTATAAAATTCATATCCTCTTCTTCCAAAAATGCAAGTGGCGAAACTGTGAACATTCCAGAAACTGTAACATTATCATGCACACATTTTAGTTGAGTTACCTTCATTGGTTTTCCGCAAACCGGACATTTTGGTAGCATTCACTCTCACCTCCAAAAATTTTGAACAACGATTCAAAATTTTAAAATAATTAAATCGGCAATTTTTGCTTTTTAATACAAATGATATGTCCTATTGTTCTATTTCCTCTTTTCAAAATTTATTATACTCTTTTCAAAATTTTTTGTCAAATTGCAAAAAATTTGATTATTATATGAAATATTTAAAAAATATATGTATTTTAATGCAAATTGCAGTTTATTGACAATAAATGTATTTTTGATAAAATTGCTATGAGGAGTAATAGCGCCAACGTAGCTCAACCGGTAGAGCGGCGCATTCGTAATGCGTAGGTTGCGGGTTCGAGTCCCGCCGTTGGCTCCATTCCCCCGTTGAAGGGGGAATTTTTGTTTTGGTAAAATAATTGTGAGGTGATATAAATGCAAAAGGCAGATTTTATTGACAGAATAGTTATATATGTAAAAGGTGGAAAAGGCGGAGATGGTTCTGCAAGTTTTAGACACGAAAAGTACGTACCAAAAGGTGGTCCTGATGGTGGAGACGGTGGAAATGGTGGCTACGTATTTTTAAAGGCTAATCCAAATCTTTCAACTCTTTTAAGTGTATCAGAAAAGAAAAAATACATTGCTGAGAATGGTGAAAATGGAAAAGGAAAGAAAATGCATGGAAGAAATGGAAAAGACGTTGTAATAGATGTTCCAGTTGGCACTGTTGTGAAAGACTTTGAAACAGGGGAAATAATAGCAGACCTTGACAAGCCTGGAATGGTTGTCTGTGTAGCTCGTGGAGGAAAAGGAGGTCGTGGAAACGTCCATTTTAAATCTTCTACGATGAGAGCACCAAAAATATCAGAAAGAGGTTTTGAAGGAGAAGAGAGAAAGTTAGTTCTTGAACTAAAACTTCTTGCAGATGTAGGACTTGTTGGCTATCCAAATGTTGGGAAAAGTTCATTTATATCAAAAATAAGCAACGCAAGGCCAAAAATTGCAAATTATCCGTTTACAACCACGATACCTAATCTTGGTGTTGTAACGGTAAATGAACTACAGTTTGTAGTTGCAGATATTCCAGGACTTATAAAAGGTGCAAGTAAAGGAGCAGGGCTCGGAAATGTGTTTTTAAGACATGTTGAAAGATGTAGTGTAATAGCGCATATCGTAGATATTTCGGGAATGGAAGGAAGAGATCCTGTCCAAGATTACTTTGACATTAGAAATGAACTTGAACATTTTAGCAGTGAACTTGCTCAAAAAGAAGAAATTATAATAGCCAACAAAATAGACCTCATATCCAAAGAGGAATTAGAAAAAAGACTTGAAAAATTAAGAAAAGAGACTGGAAAACAAATTTTTCCTACAAGTATAATAACAGGAGAAGGAATAGAAAAAATTGTTTACAAACTTGCGGAAATAGTTAAGGAAAGTAAAAAATTCCATACTCAATCGGAAGTTGTAAACGAGCAAATTAAGCGTCCAAAGCCTCTCTGGAAAGAACTACCTGATAGGTTCAATATTGAGATTATAAAAGAAGGCAATGAATTTATTGTTACCGGCACTTATGTCGAAGAATGGGCTAAGAGGTTGAATTTAAATCAAAAAGATGGTTATAGAAAATTTATGGAACTTCTAGAGAAAAATGGTCTTGAAAAGAAATTAAAAGAGGCAGGGATAAAAGATGGCGATACAGTTTGGGTTGCCCAAAGAGCTTTTGAATACAAAGAATAGTCTTGTAATATTTGGAGGATCATTTAATCCTCCTCACAATGGGCATATAATAATTGCACAATTAGTAAGAGAAATGTTTAAATATGCAGATATGCATATTGTAACAAGTTCAACACCTCCTCACAAGCATGTTGATGTTGATTTTAAAACAAGATTTTATTTAACAAAGAAAGCATTTGAAAAGGTAAAAGGTGTTGAAATAAGTGATATTGAAAATAAGCTTGGTGGTATAAGTTATGCAATTAACACTATAGAATATTACGAAAAATATTACGAAAGCATCTTCTTTTTGGTCGGAGAAGATGCTCTTTTTTCTATTGAAAAATGGTATAGATATGAAGATATTTTAAAAAAAGTAAAGATGCTTGTATATCCAAGATACAAAGACAAAACTTTATATGAAAGGGCAAATAATGTGCTAAAAGAACTTTCAAATTCTATATATATACTAGATCTTCCCCTTATTCAAATTTCATCAACGATTGTAAGGGAAAGGGTTAAAAATAAACAAAGTATATATGGTTTTGTCCCAGAAAGCATTATTGAATTAGTTGAGGAGGTATACGGTGATAGGTAAAATTGGTCTTGCTCCAATGGCCGGAGTAACTAACTGGAGCTTTAGAAAGCTCTGCTTTGGATTTGGGGCAGAGTTTGCATACACAGAGATGATAAGTGCTGAAAGTGTAATTAGAAATTTAAAAATAAACGAGTATTATTTTCCAAAACCTGAGGAGAAAGACAAAGTAGCAATCCAAATCTTTGGATCTGACCCATTTGTTATGGCGAAAGCTGCTTCAATGCTTGAAAATATGGGGGCGTGGATAGATATAAATGCAGGGTGCCCTGTAAAAAAAGTTGTAAAAAAAGGTGCTGGTAGCGCCCTATTAAAAGATCTAAATAGGTTAAAAAATATAATTATGCAAGTAAAGTCAGCTGTAAGTTGTAAAGTTTCAGTTAAGGTAAGGATAGGATTTGAAAAAGATGAATTTGAAAAAATATATGACACAGTTGTTGATGCTGGAGCCGATATGATCGCAGTGCACGGTCGAACCGCAAAACAAATGTACTCTGGAAAGGCTACGTGGAATATAAAAAACAAAGGTTATATTCCACTTTATATTAACGGAGATATACATTCACTTTCTGATGCAAAACGTGCTATGGAAATTTCAAAAGCTGATGGAGTATTGATAGCAAGAGCAAGTATTGGAAAACCATGGGTATTTAATGATAAACCCCCTTCATTGTCTGAAATTAAAAAGATCATTTTGTATCATATAGATCTTCTTTACAGTGAAATAGGAGAACGTGCTGCCCAAGAATTTAGAAAATTTGTAGCAGGTTATACAAAAAATTTACCAAATTCAAGACAATTTAGAGCAAAAGTCATGAAAATAAATGACGTGGAGACTTTAAAGAAAGCTTTCGAAGAATATCTTACATCTATTTCATTTTAGCGTTTCATTCTTAAAGATTTTAAATTGGAAGTGCGTTGAAAATCATAATAAAATATTAGTGAGGTGAAAATATATGAAAAAAATAGTCATTTTTCTGTTATTATTTTCATTTATTTCTTTTTCAAACATTGTTATATTTATATACCATCGCTTTGATGATGAAAGATACCCTACAACAAATACATGGACAAGTGAACTTGAAATGCATATAAATCTTGTCAAAAAGCTTGGGTATAAAATTTGGACGCTTAAAGATTTAGAAGACTATGTATATGGAAACAAAGAAGAAGAAAATGCGGTTATATTCACTGTAGACGATGGATATGTTACAACATATACAAAGGCATTTCCTGTTTTTAAAAAATATAATGTACCATTTTCTGTGTTTTTGTATTTTGGAGGAGTAGGTGTTTCAAAAGAATATTTAACATGGGATATGATAAGAGAGATGGCGGAGTGGGGTGTTGAATTTGGTCATCATTCAACAACCCACGAAAAATTTCCGTTACTGCTTAAAAAGATGGATCTAGAAAGTTTTAAAAAATACTTTGAGGATGATTTAGTAAAGGGTCAAAAAATTTGGCAAGAAAAAATGAATACATCTCTAAAGTATTATGCATACCCGTATGGATACTATAACGAAGAAATGATTGAAATATTAAAAAAATATGGTTTTAGACTTGCGTTTATACAGCTTTCTGGTCCATACAACAAACAAATTTCACCTTTTGAAATACCAAGAGAAGCGCTCCTTGAAGATTGGGCAACAGAGTCACATGTTCGATATGTTTTAAGTAGGCAGCCATTGATTTTGAAAGAAAAGCCATATTTTTGGAAAGATGGAAAGCTTTATGTAAAAGCTAAATTGGATCCTTTTTATTCAAATCCAGTTGTGTATATTAGAGAAAAAGGAATTGTTGAAAGTACTTTTAAAGATGGATATCTTCAGGCAGGTCCATTTGAAATAAACAATGATATAAACAGCTTGATGATAAGTGCAAGAGGAAAAGATAGAAAAGAATATGTAAGATACTATTTAATCATAAAGTAGGGAGGTCTTTCAAGTGAATATTATAGATGAAATATCGTCATCTAAAACACTGGAAATAAATGCTCTTGCATCAAAATTAAAAAGTGAAGGAAAGGATGTTATCAACCTAACAGCTGGTGAGCCAGATTTTCCAACCCCTGATGTTATAAAGCAAAAAGCACATGAGGCATTAGATATTAATTTTACAAGGTACACCGACAGTAAAGGAATTGTCCAACTTCGTGAAACTATCTCAAAAATTATGCAACAAAAAGGATTTAATTTTTCAAAAGACGAGATAATTGTAACAAATGGAGGAAAACAGGCACTTTTTAATGCAGTTTTATCTACTGTTGATAAAGATGAAGAAGTTATATTGATTTCTCCTTACTGGGTAAGTTATCCTCCAATGATAATGCTAGCTGGAGCAAGTATAAAAGTTTTAAATACAACTTTTGAAGAAGGTTTTGTTCCAAACATAGAAGAATTAAAAGCATTGATTTCGGATAAAACTAAGGCGATAATCATAAACTCTCCGAATAATCCAACCGGGGTTATCTATCCAGAAGAGGTATTAAGAAAGATTGCTGAAATTGCAAATAAAAATAAAATTTTTGTTTTAGCAGATGATGTTTACGATTCTCTTGTATACGATGGAAAATATACATCAATTGCAAATTTTGTTGACCCAGAATATCTTATATATATCAATGCATTTTCAAAATCTCATGCCATGACAGGTTGGAGAGTTGGATATATTGCTACAAAAAACAAAAAAATATACAAAAGAATAGCAAAAATTCAAGCTCATACAACTTCATCTGTAAATTCAATTGCACAATATGCAGCATCTTTTGCACTAGAAGCTGATACTTCATATATGTTTGAAGAATTCAAAAAAAGAAGAGATTTTACAATTGAAATGGCACAAAAAATTGGTCTTGAATTTGTAAAACCAAACGGTGCGTTTTACCTTTTCTTTAAATCTCCAATGGAAAATGATGAAGAGTTTTGTAAAAAGTTGCTTGAAGAAAAACTAGTTGCACTTGTTCCTGGAAGCGCATTTATGGCCCCAGGTTTTGTCCGAATGTCCTTTGCAAACTCTCTAGAAGCCATAAACGAAGCATTTAATAGAATAAAAGAGTTTTTAGAATAAGGGCCATTGGCCCTTTATTTTTTGTGGTAGAATATCATTGAGGTGATTAATTTGTTAGATGTAAGATTGGTCCCGACAAAAATTAAAGATTATCAAGCTATAGTTGTAATAGATGTCTTGCGGGCTACCACAACAATGATTACTGCTATTTCAAATGGAGCACAATTTTTAGTTCCAGTGGAAACAGTTGAACAAGCAAGAATTTATAGAAATGATGGTTTTTTACTATGTGGAGAAAGAGGTGGGGTAAAGCCAGAGGATTTTGACCTTGGAAATTCGCCTCTTGAATACACAAAAGATGTAGTTAAAGATAAAAAATTGGTTATAACCACCACAAACGGTACAAAAGCATTAGCAAAAGCAAGGGAGCATTCAAAAAATATAATTCTTGGTGCCTTTGTAAATTTTTCAAAAACTCTTGAATACATTAAAAAATTTGATGATATACTATTTGTATGTTCGGGAAATGACGGTGAAGAGTCCTTTGAAGATACTCAGGTAGCAGGTGCATTTATTGAAAAATTAGTGTTATTTAAAGAATATGAACTATCAGATAGTGCTTTAATATCTCTAAATTTTTGGAAATCAATTAAAATGCCAAATTTTACAGGAAAGCATTCTCGTGTACTAAAAGCGTATGGCTTTAAAGATGACATTATCTTTTCACAACAACTAGACATTTTCAACACAGTTGTGATTTACGATGGTGATAAGGTAATTAAGGGAGAGTAGGGAATATGAAAAAAATTATATTCTTGATATCCTTAATACCTTTAATTTTGTTTTCAAATTCCTTTACATTGTTTACTGGTGACTCTACTACTATAAAAATTTTAAGCAAGGGAAATTTTAAAGTTTCGGTAATAGATGTACTAGGAGGTGTTTTACCAGAGGATATTTTAATTGATGAGCTTTCTTTTAAAGATATTGCGACTATTACGTATATAGCGCCAATTGTTCCAATGGATACTTATTTAAAATTAAAGGTGGATGGTAAAATTATTGACTATAACTTTATAGTAGTAGAGCCTTCTTTTCCTCAAGATGCTACATTTGTAACGCTGGAAGAATTTAGTGGAAATGTAGCAATTTCCAAAGACGGTCAAAACTGGAGTCCTGTCTCAAAAAAAGAAAAATTATATGAAGGTATCATCTTAAAGACTCTTGATAACTCGTATGCAGTAATTTCTGGAAATTGGGGTAAGTTATATGTAAAACCAAATAGCACAGTGAAAATTTTGAGAAGTAGAAGCAACAATAAGGATTTTGACTTTATAGTGGAAGTAGAAAAAGGCGAAGTAGTTGCAGATGTTTTAAAGTTTATAATGTCAAAATCAAGGTTTCAGATAAAGAAAGATTCTGTAACGGCAGGTGTTCGTGGAACAAGATTTGGTGTAAAAGATAATACTTGGTTTGTCTTTGAAGGAACAGTTTATCTTTTCAATGGAAATAGACTAATAAGTCTTGGTGCAAAAAAACTTGTAAAGGTAATTGAAAATACGTTTGAAAATCCACAAGATTTTGAAGAAGAATTTGAAACATACATAGATACTTTTGACAAGCTATTTGAAGATTTAGAAAAGGAAATTGACAAACAAATGGAGGAGTGGGACATTGAACTACCAGGTATTTAAAACCTCTGGAGCTCTTGCAACTAATACATATGTCTTTGAAGATGATGGCAAGATCTACATTGTAGATCCTGGATTTGGTATTGGCAAATTTGTATCTGATAAAGAAGTATATGTTCTTTTAACCCATGGACATTTTGACCATATTATGGGACTTTCTGAATTAAATGTTAAAAAAATCTTTATTTCTAAGGAAGATAAAGAAATGTTAACTAATCCATCTTTAAATTTTTCACAGTTGTTTGGTAAGAGTTTTTCTTTTAATGGTGATGTTGAAGATATAGACGAAAATTTTGAAACTATTAAAGCGCCAGGGCATACAATGGGATCGAGGATAATTTTAATTGATGATCTAATTTTTACAGGAGATACGGTTTTTTGTAGTACAATAGGTAGAGTGGATCTTTCAGGCTCAAGAGAAAAAATGATAGAAACGTTGAAAACTTTGAACGAAAGATTTTCTAAGATGGATGAAAACTGTAAAATTCTACCTGGTCATAATGAGCAATGTACCATTAAAACTCTTTTTAAAATAAATCCATACTTTAAAACGAGGTAGTAAATGAGATACGTTATAGCTTTCTTAATAGGTTTTTCACTAGTTTTTTTTTCACTGCTTTTTTTATACACAAATATCACTAAGAATCTTCCTGAGCCAGAAACTAAAATTCCATCCAGCCTTATTATAGAATACGCAGATGGAACACCTTTTTATTTTCCAAGAGCCTACTGGTACAATCTAGATGAATATCCAGAAAAACTCATTACTGCGCTCATAATTTCTGAAGATGAAGACTTTTTCAATCATCCAGGTATAGACATCTTTGGAATGCTAAGGGGGATCTTTTATACCGTTGTAAAAAAAGATGTCCAAGGTGGAAGTACATTAACTCAACAGCTTGCAAGAAGTTTATATTTAACACAAGCAAGAACAATTGAAAGAAAAATAAAGGAAATATTTATAGCAATTTATTTAGAAAAGATAAGAACAAAAGAAGAATTACTTGAATTATATCTCAACAGTGCTTATATGGGAAATGGAATATATGGGTTTGGTACAGCCGCAAAGTATTATTTTAATAAGGATCCAAAAGATCTTAATCTTGCAGAAATTGCCCTGTTAGTCAATACTGTAAAATCTCCTGAAAATTTCAATCCTCAAGATTTAAAGGGAAGATACAATAGAGCAGAAATAGTCCTAAAAAGGTTATTGAATGAAGGAGTAATTTCAACGAGTGATTATGAAAAATATGCTAAAATGCTTCCAAATGTACGCTCATACAACGTAATCGAATCAAAGTACAGTGAAGAAGTCTTTTGGAGAGTTATTAGCGAACTAAAAGAAATAGGTTTTTCACTTGATACGCTTAGAAAGGGCTTTACTGTTAAAACCACACTCGACAAAGACTATCAAGCTTTACTTGAAAAAAACTTAGGTAAGAACAATGCTGGAATAATTTTAAATTATAGAACTGGCGAAATATTGGGATATTATGGTAAAGGTGTTGATAATGGAAGAAGACAAATAGGTTCTTTAATTAAGCCATTTTATTATTACAAAGCTTTACTAGAAGGTTTTAATCCAGACTCTAAACTTTTTGATTTACCTATTAAAATAGGAGATTGGACTCCAAAAAATTTTGAAAAAAATTACTACGGCCAAACTACTCTTAAGCAAGCACTTATTCATTCAAGAAACATACCATCAGTTAATCTGTATTTAATGCTTGGTGATATTGTTGTGCGTGATTTTTTGAAAAACAAGCTAAAAATAGATGGTTATTATCCAGAGGATTTAACACTTGCACTTGGAACAATTGAAACATCGCATGAGGAAATTGCAAAGGGCTTTTCTGGAATATTTAACAGTGGGGTTGTTGTAAAGCCTCACATTGTAGATGAAGTTATTAATTACAATGGTATTGTACAGTACAAGGCAAGA
>NZ_JAIHAP010000023.1:0-25632 GCF_020054775.1 Thermosipho sp. (in: thermotogales)
TTTAACATTTTTCTTTTTCTCTTCATGTTTTTCTTCTTTCGTTTCTTCTTTTTCCTTCTCTTTAACTTCACTTTTATGCTTTATTTCTACTTTCTTTACTATAACTTTCTCAACTTCTGAAATTGCAGAAAGTTTCTCTTGCAATTTTAATGGCTCTACTTTTGCAATAACGTAAAGTTCCACTTCTCTATCAAATTTTTCGTTTTCAATATCTTCTACACTTGGAACACTCTTTATTATTTCTCCACCTAATTCTTCAATCCCATGAAACACCATATACATTCTTGCTGATTTTAATTGCACATTTTCAGCTAAAATAACCTTTGTATAAATAACATCATACCCTTTTTTCTTTGCTTCATTTACAACATGTAAAAGAGCTTCATCTTCTTCATACATGTAATCTGCTTCCTTCTCTGTTTTTTCCTTAGATTCACTTTTTTCAGAATCATTATTAGTCTGAGAAGTTTCAACAGTTCCTGCAGGTTTGGATTCTTTCTTTCCAACATTTTCACCTTGTGCAAGTTTTTCAAAAATCTCAACTAGTCCAGAAACGTCTTCATCTATCTCTTCACTTCCTTCAGATGCTATTTTTTCAAGCATTTTCTCAATTAAATCCAAGCCGTTAAACAGGTAGTCCAACTTGTCTGAATCAATAGAGACCTTTCCGGATCTAACAGCATCCAAGTAATTTTCCATTCTATGACACAATTTTGCCATATTTTCAAATCCCATTGTTCCTGCCATTCCCTTTAAAGTATGCAAAGCTCTAAATGCCACGTTTATATATTCCATATCTTCTGGATTTTTTTCTAAGTCTAATAGAGCGTCGTTCAGTTGTTGAACGTATTCACGACCTTCATCAATAAAAACACTTAAGTATTCTTCATACGACATATATGTCACCTCCTACATTATATCCAAATAATAATTAACAAAAAATCCATCTTTTTCTTGCCAAAAAATCACTTTTGAATCAATATCCATACCCAAAAACTTATATATTAAATCTCCTACATCTAGAAATATTTTAACATCATAATTCTTTTTTCTATCAAGGAAATTATAAGCTGGTATATCCATTAACCTCTTTACCCTAGCTTTTCTTTCATAAATGCTCTTATCTAAATTACTTATAACAAAAAATCCACCATACTCAAAGAAGTAAATATCTACATCATCAGCAATATTCATTAACCACTCATCTTTTATTTTATCATATTTTGCACTATATTTTTCCAATATTTTTTTTATACCAGTTCTTCCATCCGACAATTTAAAAAGAAACGCTAGAGAAACATTTGTAGCATCATCAACATCTCCTACTACATAAAATGTAGACGTTGAATTATTCAATATTGTATTTGTAATTTCATATATTTTTGTGACACTAGTGCTTTCAAAGGTAAATATCCATGGTTTAATAAAGTCAATAGCTTCTTTAGAGTCATCCACACTAATTCCACCAAAATAATTTCCCAAGACTGGAATATTCTCCATTAAATCGTCTATCACATAACTTTTTTCAAAAAACTTATTTGACTTTTGATTTACAGTGATCTTTAAGACACTTTCATCAATTCTACCATAAAACAGCAAATATTCGGTTTTTATATCAGTTTTAATTGTCTCAACCGGAAATGTAATTTTAATTGCATTAGATTTTGAATAACCTAAAAACCAATAGTCTGAAGGTACTTTTTCCAAAATATCAGGATATTTTTTTGTAAATTTTAGTTCATCTGTCATATATGTAGATACTAGATAATCTAAAACGCTTTTACTTCCAGTAACAATTAAATAATTTTTAAATTTAGAAACAAACAAAGAGTCACCTATATTGAATATATTACCATTTAAAGTTATTTTTTCGTCTAACAATGCTCCAAGATAATATGCTAAATCCGTTGCATTTTCCGTTTCAAAAATCAAAGCAGAGTCTTTTGAAAGGTTGCGTATGATGTCAATGTAATAGTTCAAATCAAAAGATACATTTTCATCTATTCTTATTTCCCCACCTTTTGACAAAAATAAAATATTCGATGAAAGTGAATCTAGAAAGATTTCTTTTTTCAGTCCACTTTCATAATCTACGTTTTCTAAATAACTTAAGAGATAATTTTCAAAAGCAAGTCCGTTATCAGAAACAATGAAATTTAAAAATGGGACATTTTTTATCTTTTCTATACTTCCTATTTCATTATTAAAATGTATAAAAATATCAAAATCGTATGGGACAAAATTTAAGATGTTTGAAAATGAAAATATTGATAAATATATTAGAAGAAAAATTCCTATCTTTCTCATTTCAACTCCTCCCATGCTCTATCAATTACTTCATCTATTTTCAGAGTCACTTCTTTCTTTATATTTAACAAATGCAAAAAATACTCTATATTACCATCGGTACCTGTTATTTTTGAAAAATCAATATTTATTGGTGATAAACCAACTTCTTTTGCACTATCAATAATATCATATAAAACCTCTTTGTGTACACTTTTGTCCCTAACAATTCCACCTTTTCCAACTTTTTCTTTACCCGCTTCAAATTGAGGCTTTACAAGAACTACTGCTTCACCATCCTCTTTTAATATTTCCTTTATCGTTGGAAAAATTTTTTTCAAAGAAATAAATGAAACATCACAAACCGCCAAATCTACCTTTTCAGGTAGTTTTAAATTTCTTGCATTAGTCTTTTCCATAACGACAACTCTATCATCACTTCTTAATTTCCAATGAAGTTGATTATATCCAACATCAACGCAATACACCTTTTTAGCTCCATGTTGTAATAAAAAATCTGTAAACCCTCCCGTGGATGCACCTATGTCACAAGCTACTCTTTCTTCAATTTTAAATTTAAACGATTCCCATGCCCCTTCTATTTTATAGCCACCCCTACTAACATACTTTTCAGTTTCTTTTATCCTTATATTTGACTCAACATCAACAAGCTTTCCCGGTTTATCTACCAATTGTTCATTAACAAAAACATTACCACTCATTATAATCCTCTTGGCTTTTTCTCTTGATTCTATCAACCCTCTTTCAACGAGTAAAACGTCCAAACGTTCCTTCTTCATTTTCTTATCCTCCATGTCCCATTTTCTAATACTATATAGTAATAGTTATTTCCAACAATTACTTCTCTAAATCCACTTATCTTGAAATCTTCAAAATAATAATCTATTCCATCAAACCAAACATTTTTATACCTCGGTCTTAGGACTATTCCATCCACAAACTTTATACTGTCATTTATCAGAATAAAGTCCCTATTTTCATTATAATTTTCAAGTATGCGCCCAGTTTTTGTATCAAGTTTCACAATTTTATCCGTTGTTCTTATGTACAAAGCATCTTTCAAAAATCCTACTCCAAGAACCTTTTTATATTTCCCTTCAAATAACTTTCTCCTTTTTGTTAGATCAAATAGTACAACATTCCCATTTAAAAAAGCAAAAGAAACAAGCCCGTCTTTATAATACCAATCAAAAGGTACACTATCAAATTCATATCGCCAAAGCTGATATATATCACTTATACTTCCATCAGAATACAAAACAAAACCATTAAAAACATCTAATACTGGGATTTTATTTTGACTTAAAATACCATTTTCATACCAAAAATTTCTCGAAATAACTATACCTTTATCAACATACAAGGGAATCTCTGGAAAATCTATATTAAACGATTTACCGATAACTTGTTTTCCATCATAATAATAATCTCCAAATACTCCAAAAACTCCTACAAGTAAATTATCTTCCTTTTCAATTTTCAAATCCTTTCCAACGTAAAGCTCTTGTCCTTCAACTGTATGGAACCCTTCTGAAAAAGTATAAACTTTCCCTTCAATCTCTACTTTATAACTTCCTTTTTTATGGTTTATAATAAACGGATATATTTGATTTTCAACTATATAACTCTGATTTGTAATTGGATCAAAAGCAATAGATTTATCTGGTAAAGTTTGATCTTCAAATAAATTTTCCAAAGTTTGATACAATAAAGTCAAATCTAAAGAAGGACTTTTAAAATTATCAATATCCACATCCTTGTAAATTACTCTCCAAGCAATTTTTTCACCCTTTGATATAAAAATATAAACTTTTTCACCATCTCCTATAAGATATCCTTTTCTATGAAAATACTCTTCTAATTCAAGCTTATATTCTCTTGGACCTTCATATAATAATGTTAAAACAGGTTGTTTCATCCATGATGAAATAATTTCGCTTGCCTCTTTTGTAACTTTATCTCCCATGAAAAAGATAACACCACTAGCCTCAATAGTTAACCCCATTAAAATAAGACTTTGTATAAGTACAATCCATGTGGTGGCGCGGTACCAGCCGCTTCTTGCCTTGAGCGTTTCTCTAAGACTTCCAAAATTTTTTCTGGTTTCCATTGACCTAATCCCACCCTAACAAGACTTCCAACTATATTTCTTACCATACTTCTTAAAAAAGATCTACCTTCTACTCTAATTAGTATTAAACCTTTTTTCAAAGTCAAAATCCTTATTCTGTAAATTGTTCTAACCGGATTTTTTTCATCTTTGCCTTTTTTAAATGAAGAAAAATCATGCTCGCCTTCTAAAAAACTTGCAGCCTTTCTCATTGCTTCAATATCTAAATCATATCTAAAATTCCAAACATAATTTCTCATGAAAACATCCTTTTCATTAGTGCTAATAAAATAATGATAAATTCTCTTAGTCGCCGCAAATCTTGGATTAAAGCTCTTGTCTACTACCCAAGCCTTTTTTACATAAATATCATCAGGCAAATTCGCATTCAAGGCATTTTTTATATCTGTTTCGGTTAATCTTTCAATTGGACAATTAAAAGCTGCAACCTGACCATTTGCATGAACACCCGCATCTGTTCTTCCAGCAGCTTGAGTATATATTCTCTCTTTAAAAATTCTTTCCAAAGCATCTTCTAAATCACCCTGAACTGTCCTTACATTAGGTTGACCTTGATACCCAAAAAACTTTGTGCCATCGTATGCAAATTCAATAGCAAATCGTTTCATTTAATCATAGTCCTCCCACCACCAGATTTTTTTGCAACCAATAAAGCTTCTTTTGCTTCTCTGAGAAGTTCAAAAAAAGATTTATTTTGTCCTGGTTCTTTATACGCTACTCCTATACTGGTTGAAACATCTTCAAACTTATCCTTTAATGATTCTCCAAATTTTCCAAAGACCGTTAATGCTCTTAGTTTATTCGTATTAGGCATGAAAAACACAAAATTTTCACCATTCAATTTGTAGAAATAAACATTTTTAATATCTTTAAAATACTCAGTTATAAAATTTGATACATGTTCTGCAAATTCTGGACCTTTTTTAATATTAATCTTATCAAAATCATCGATATCTAAAAATGCAACTGATGCCTCATCATTTTCGCTTATTATACTATCACAAAGCCTTACAAATTCAGGATATGTAGTCATATTTACTTCACTTTTTGAAATTAGATATTTTGCATATGGAGTTTTTCTTAAAAATTGAACTACAAACCATGACAAAAACTTTAATAATTTTAATTCGTTAGAAACAGGCCTTCTACCAGATATTGGTTTATCAAAACTAATGTATCCAACTATCCTTGAATTTTCATCAATTAGAGGAACAAGTAATAAATCTTTTGGATTCCAAGAATTTTCATAATTAAAATCTGTGTAATAATCGTCAAAAACATATACACCTTCTGCATCTAAAGAAATTGAACCCTCCGGAATAAAATAAACCCCTTCAACCTCAAACCTTTTAGAAAACAAAGGAAGAACATTTTCAATACTTACCTGCTGATTTTTAAGATTGTTAAATACCTCTTCCTCAAGCCCATAGCCAGCTACTCTTATTACTCTATTCTTTTCATAATCCATAATACTAAGCAAAGCTGTCTCAAAACCCGATATCTCACAAATAACTTCCAAAATTTTATTTAACTGTCCATCAAAATTCAAAGATTTTTCTTTAAAAGCAAGATCTAGCAACAACAAAAAATTATCATTTTCTTTTTTTAGTTTTTCCCTTTCAATCTTTTCAAGAATACTCATATTAAAACTATCTGCATACAGAATAATAAGAATTAGATATAAAGAATATGTCAAAAAAAACAATATAAAGTTAGACAATTTTATTTCAGAATATAAATAAACATTAGCTACTAATAATGCTCCAAGAGATATCATAACATAACTATTAAATATTGCAGTTAAGTATAATTTAATATCTTTGAAAAAGTAAAAAAACAAGTACATAAAATTAGTTATTATTACTCCCAAGGTAAAAAAAGGAATTCTTAAATAATCGTGCGGTACACTGTAAAATAAATAGGTCCCGAAAGAATACATTAACAATCGCATTGATAACCTTGTTAAACGATGCTCTTTTTGAAAAATCAAGTAAAAAATAGGAGTTAATAATGCAATTGTTTCTGGAGAAATAAAAAGTAGAGAAGGAATTATAACCAGCATCTCAAACATGAAACTTGCCCTATTAAGTTTCAAATCAATCAAACTAGTAAAATAAAGCAGCAGTAAAAAAGTTATATCGTAAAACCAGATTGTAGTAAAGACAAATCGCTTAGACAAAATTAAAAACACTACTGCAGCTATAATTGAGACAATTGATAAAATCTTCTTGTTCTTAATAGCAATCCCCCCCACAACCATTTACTATAATATTTTAACATTTTTTATTGAAAATTTGACGATTTTTTTTGAAACATGTTAGAATAAAAGTAACAAGATTATCTACAAAGGAGGAATTTAACATGAAGTGGGATTTAACAGTTTTTTACGAAACACCAGATATTGAAAAAATAAAAAAAGATCTAGAAGATATTTTTAAAAGAGCAACAAACTTCGTTGAAAAATATGAAAAATTAATCAATGAAAATATTTCAGCTGAACAGGTAAGAAATTATTTCAAAGAATTTGAACAATTAATGGAAGATGGTTTAAAACCTATACAATATTCGAGTCTTCTATTTTCTGAAAATACAACAGATAAAGTTGCACAACAACTATATGGAATTTCCGAACAATATGGCTCAAAAATTTCTGAAATACTTTCTCCACTACAATCTGCTTTTGCACAACTTTCGGAAGAAAAGCTAGATAGCCTCTCAAAAGAAATTTCTGAATACTCATACGCTATAGAAAAAATAAAACTTGAGAAAAAGCATATTCTGTCAAAAGATGCAGAAAGAATTCTCGCTGCCACAAGCATTTCAAGAAGAGATGCACTTTCAAATTTGTATGAAAAATTGACTTCATCTTATAGATTCAAAATTGAAATTGATGGTGAAGAAAAAGAGTTATCTGGAAGTCAAATAAGAGCTTTAAGAAGATCCCCAGATGGAAATTTAAGAAAAAAAGCTATGAAACTCTTCTTTGAAAGGTACAAAGCCGATGAAATAACCATAGGTGAAACTTACAACATAGTAGTAAAAGACTATGACACAGAAGCAAGATTAAGAAATTACCCAAAACCAATTTCTATGAGAAACTTAGAAAATGCTGTATCAGACGAAAGTGTTGAAAAACTCATTGAGATAACCACAGAAAACACAAACATAGTCCACAAATACTACAAGTGGAAAGCTCAAGAAATGAATGAAGAACTCACACTTGCTGACATTTATGCACCATTTAGTAGCTCAGAAAAAAAGTATACATTCGATGAAGCAAAAGAAATTGTTTTAGACGCATATTATAGTTTTGATGAAAAGGCAGGAAAAATAGTTGAAAGTTTCTTTAAAGAAAATAGAATCCACTCTGAAATTGTTCCTGGAAAAGTTGGTGGAGCATTTTGTTCATATTATACGACTCAAATCAAACCTTTTGTTCTTTTAAACTTCAATGGTAATATTAACGATGTTATGACATTGGCTCACGAGTTAGGACATGGACTCCATGGGACACTATCCCAAAAACAAAGTTTCATAAATTACCATACACCTCTTACTATGGCAGAACTTGCATCCGTTTTTGGTGAATTTCTAGTTTTTGATAAGATAAAAAATGAACTTGAGGGAAAAGAAAAGAAACACTTTATTGCTTCCACACTTGAAGATACATTTGCTACAATGTTCAGACAAAACATGTTTGCAAGATTTGAAATACAAGCTCATGAACTTATAGAAAAAAATGGAATGGCAAGTTTCGAAGAACTCTCAAAACTATATGAAAATGAATTAAAAATAATGTTTGCAGATAGTGTTAAAATACCTGAAGAATATACATATGAATGGTCATCCATTCCACACATTTTCCACACACCATTTTATGTCTACGCATACAACTATGCCAATTGCCTTGTAATAGGACTTTATCAGAAATACCTTGAAATGGGTAAAAAATTTGTTCCAAAATATATTGAACTACTTGAATCAGGTGGAAAAGACAGCCCAGAAAAGCTACTTAACAAGATAGGGATTGATATAACAAAAGAAGAATTCTGGCAAGGTGCATTTGAATTCCTAAATAACATGCTCAATGAAATAATATAACAATACACAGTCCCCCCTCTAAACTTGAGAGGGGGCTGTGTATTTTTCAATTAATTCCTTAAGTTTCTGCTTTGCAACTTCTAAATTAAAAGTTACATCTTCAAGTTTATATTGGCTTTTTACAAAAATTTCCGTAAAATATTCCAAATTTTTGTCATTTATAATATTCATCAATTCATAAGGAGTCAAATAGAAAAATTCTTTAAAGATTTTTGCCCTTAAGTAAACATAAGCCCGCCTTATAAAATCTCTACCATCCTCTATATCTATTAAATCCTCAAAAGTATCTTCTGACTTCCAAATATTTTCTTTCCCCTTTATGACTTCTACTTGTTTTTTGGTGGCACTTAAAAACATAAAAAGCACGTACAGTGAAATTGCAAATACAATTACCGATATTATGTTAATAAATCTTAAAATATAAATTGGTTTAATCAACGGCTTTTCTTCAATAGTAATTTCAGTCTTAGTTGCTTGCATGTTTTTTTCATACTCGCCAGGCCTAAGCTTTTCTACCACACTATTTGAGGCACCAAAAGCTAGTAAATAACTATTGTCAGTTTTTACTATGTACGGAACTAAAACAAAGTATATTAAAAAAGCGTATAAAAATGTTAAAAATCCAATAGCTAAAATTTTAAAAGAAAAATCCTTTTTCAACCTCAAAAATATATACAAAATTATTAGACCAGCCAAGGAAACAAAAAACAAACCAAAAATCTTGCTCTTTTCAAGGTTAGAATCCTCAGAAACTGTCACATCAGTAATAACCTGTTTTTTAACTTCCTCTTTTTTGACTGGCTCAGTTGAATTTTCCTGGACTTTAGACGATTGTATCATATCTACTTGTGGATTTTGGGTAACCTCATATTCTACTGTTCCAACACTTTTTATAGGTGAAAAAATGCTTGGTATAAAAATGAGCGGAATTAAAAAAAGTAAAATATATGATCTTTTTCTAAAAATATAAAGAAAGACAATTAACGAAGAAATTAATGCAACTTTTATACTATAAAAAAAAGCTGCAACTGATAAAAACGCAATCAAAAAATATTCTTTGGCTCTCACTTTTTCATATAAATAAATTAAAAAGACAGGGAAAGGATTTTTAAACCAAATAATACTCAAAACAACCGCAAAAAAATACAACCATTTAAATCTATAAAAAGATAAAAAAAGTAGCGTAAATAGTATTACAAAAAGTATGTTAATCTTCCAAAATGAAAAAGAAACTAAAAAAACTGTCAATGTATCAATTAACAAGTTCTATTCCCTCCTGAAGTAACATATTTTCCAAATATACGATCACATGAATATCATTTTCCCTCAAAATCGCACAGTTTTTCTTTATTGCCTCGATATCTTGCGGAATGTCTAAATAACTCTTAAATTTTTTGGTATTATACCTTCTAAAACCATAAGGCATAACAAGTATTATTATTCTAGAAACCCTTTCTCTAATACGCATAATTTTCTCCAGATCTTTCTCACTAAGAAACATTGTAATAATAAGAAGAGTGTCATTAAAAATTATTTCCCTCTCTATTTCGTTATAAACTTCAAAACTAAAGCCTTCTAAAGAACCATATGAAGTGGATAAAACTTCATAATAGTCTATCCAATCGCTTGAAAATTCCTTTTTTATTCCTTCAGACGTATCAGCTATCAACTTAACAGGAATATTTCTAGCGGAAACTTCTTTTACAATGCTATTTGCTGCAAGTATTGCATCTTCTACATATTTGTTTAATATCGGTCTCCATGCAGTCTTAGAAAAGATCTGCGAGTGTAGGTTTAAAAATAACCCCAGAAATAATCTACCCTGAGAAGTATATTCTGTTTGTTTTACATAAATATCTCCAAGTTTTGCAGAAATCTTCCAATTTATCATCTTTATAGGATCTTTTTCATACTTTCTTACTCCTATAATACTTGTTGGATCTTCTAAAAGTCTTATTTTCGAAACAACATTTGGAACTAAATCAAGTAATTTTTCTTTTCTAAAATAAACTTCCTCATAATTAGGAAAAACCTTTACCTGTATATCTTTCTTCTCAACTTTCTTTATTATATTAAAAAAGGCAGCATCATACTTTAGAAAAAATTTCTCAATATTAAATTTTCCTCTCTTTGCAAAACTATGTTTTAATACAGCAACATCTTTTAAATACACTTTCCCCTCTCCAAGCTCTGGAACAGACAAATGCAGTGGTACTTTCCCTCCACAAAGAGATATAATTAAATTAAAATCTTCGTCTATAAAAACTCTATCTTTATCCAATTTCACATCAATATCAATATCCTTAAATATATTTACAATCCTTGAATAATTAACCCATTGAATGATAACAAAAGCATCGAGGAAAATTGTAAAACCATTTATTCTAAAAAAATTCAAAAATAAAACTATAACAGTCAAAAATACTAGCCTGACATTTTCAATCTGCATTTACTTCACCACTTTTACTTCTTCCAAAATTTCTTCAATCACCTTGTATTTATCAACTTTCTTTATTCTAGCTTCAACGCTTAAAATGATCCTGTGATTCAATACATAAGGTGCAAGGTATTTAACATCATCAGGTAAAACAAAATCTCTTCCATGTAAATATGCATATGCTCTTGAAATATTCAATAAAAATATAGAACCCCTTGGACTTGAACCTACCATAATATCCTTATGCTTTCTTGTAGCACTAACTATATCAACTATATATCTCATTATATCATCAGAAACCTTAACATTTTTTACATTAGAAAGATGATTTAAAAACTCCTCTTTTGAAACTACGGAGCCAAGTTCAACAATAGGATGTTCATAGAGCTGAGAATAAAGCATCTCTTTTTCAGCCGCCTCGTCTGGATATCCCAATGATAATTTCACCATGAATCTATCAAGTTGTGCTTCAGGAAGCGGAAAGGTACCTTCCGATTCAATAGGGTTTTGAGTTGCTATCGTAAAAAAAACATCATAAAGCTTGTGAGTTATGCCATCCACAGTTACTTGACTTTCTGCCATTGCCTCAAGTAATGCCGATTGAGTTCTAGGAGTTGCCCTATTAATTTCATCTGCCAGCAAAACATTCGTAAATATAGGTCCTTTATTAAAAACAAACTCCCCACTTTCTTTATCAAAAATATACAAACCCGTCACATCTGATGGTAAAAGATCAGGTGTAAATTGAACCCTTTTAAAATCCAAAGAAAACGTTTTTGATAGGGCTCTTGCAAGCATTGTTTTTCCAACACCGGGAACATCCTCAAGTAATACATGTCCACCTGAAAAAAGCGCCGCAACAATAATTTTTATCTTCTCTTCTTTTCCTTTAATAACAACTGAGACATTTTTGACAATTTTTTCTAGTATATCCAAGTGTATCCCCCTCTTTGTTAATATATTCTTTAAAAAAAGCTAGTGGCTCAGAGCCACTAGCTTTCATGCTAATTGATCAATACTTTTTCCTGTGTACAACTGTGATGCGATCCTTACTAATTTTAAATTCATTTTGTTTTGTTGATAAGTCATAAAGCTTAAAAGTTGAGCCATCTGATCCTTTGTCATTACAGGTGCTTTTACATTAGCTGCTACATTTTTGCCTGAGCTAATCTGCAAAGTATTGACTGAACTGTAAACATTGTTTATACCATTTACTCTCAAATTATCACCTCCCAAAATAATTATCGACCACGTTCAATAAAAATTTCACTAAAAATTATACCAAATCCTATCGAAAAAGATAAAATAGAACTGCCACCATAGCTTACAAAAGGAAGAGGAATCCCCGTAATTGGAAACAATCCACTAACAACACCAGTATTTACTACAACTTGAAGCATCATAAGTGTTGAAAATCCCCAAATAAAGTATCTAATAAATTCATTATCAATCTCATCTGAAATTTTTATTAAAGAAGTAACTATCGCAAGATAAGATAAAATTACAATTATTATTCCCAAATATCCGAAGCTTTCACCAATTGTTGCAAGAATGAAATCAGACTCTGCCTGTGGAACATGTATATAATATTTACCTAAAGCCGGTCCGGAACCAATGATTCCACCATTTCCTATCGCCTCATAAGCTTTCTCAAGCTGCCAGGGAATTTCGTTTGAAACATAATTTTTTATTCTTCCTATCTGATAGCTATGGATTAGGCCAAATTGAACCCCAAATATAAACAGCAATCCAATCAATACAAATAAAAATAATACATGAGAAAAACGTGTACCTCCAAAATAAAGCATTACAACCGCTGTCAAAAATATTATAAAAGTAGTGCTTAAATCAGGTTCAACAAATATTAATAACAAAATTGGAGAAATTAAAAGTAGCGGCTTTATCAAACCATCCCAAAAAGAAGATAGTTTTTCTTTATTATCCTTTATATAATGGGCTATAAAGTAAATAACAAATATTTTAGCTAACTCTGAAGGCTGAAATGTATTACCAGAAACTTCTATCCAGCGTCTTGCACCATTCTTATAACTTGAAAATGGACCATACAAAGGCAAAACAAGCATTGCCAAAACAATTATGTAAAAAAACCAGACATATTTTTTATCTTCTATAAACCTCTCAGGTAAAAAGAAAATAATTAATAACGCCAAAATCATACTTAAACTTATGTAAACTATATATTTAAAGAAAAAATTTGAATTACTACCAGTAGAATAATATTCTCTTGCAAAATCTATACTATACAAAGCAACTGATGCAATTATAAATAACACAAATATTGCAGTAACTAAAAGCATAATACTATATCTCATAAAAGTCCTCCCAGATTTCAAGTAGATTTGTAAAGAAAATTGAGGAAAAATCCATACCCATTTCGTTTAACTTTTGACCATCAAAAAAATCATACTTTTTCTTTAATAGTTCAATTACTTTTTCAAATCCTGGGAGTATAGGTAACAGTTTTCTATCTATTCCCCATTTTGTTCTAAGCATCATAAAAATACTTTCTAATACTTCACGTTCCAAAGTGTTCTCATTTTCATAACTTCTGGGAAATTTGTCATGTTTTAACATAGAATAATAAGTTTCAAAATCCGAAACGTTATTATATCTAAGATTTCCTATATGTCCTCCGGATGATAATCCTAGTCCTATATAATCTAGATTTGCCCAGTAAACCAAATTATGTTTACTATAATTTTTATCTAAAGCAAAATTCGAAATTTCATATCTTTCATACCCTTCAGATTTCAAAAAATCAAGTAACACCTCATATCTGTTATAAGATTCTTCTGGAATTTTCTTGTAAAAATTTGAAAGAATTGTACCCTCATGAATTTCTAGTAAGTATACAGAAATATGTGGTGGATGATTTTCTCGAATAAACTTTACAATTTCTTCTATACTACTCCAGCTTTCTCCAGGAAGACCTATTATAAAATCTACATTAACATTTTCAAAATATTCCCTTGCAACATTATAAGCTTTCAACGCTTGGGCTGAATCATGGCTTCGCCCAGCTTTTTTTAAAACTTCATTATCAAATGACTGAATCCCTATACTTAATCTACTAACACCTATTTCTTTGTAAAACTGTGCTTTTTGCCTGTCAAAAGAGTCAGGATTTACCTCTATAGTAAATTCTTCAAGAATCAAATACTTTTCTAGCTTTTTTACTAACTGTTCTATATAATGTTCATTAATATAACTTGGTGTTCCACCACCTATATAAAGTGTTCTAATACCCCTTTTTAAATAATCACCATAGAGCTCAATTTCTTTTGAAAGAGCATTAATATAATTTTCTACACTTCCTTCTTCATAACTTACAAAATCACAGTAGTAACACTTTTTTTTACAAAATGGTATGTGTATATACACTGAAAGAGTGTTGACATTACCAATTAAATCTGAAAGCAATTTTTCCATCCCAGACTAAAAATTCCCCTTTCAAAGGAACTATAAACTTTACTCCGAACAAATAATTTATATTAAATATATCATTAGTTGATGAGTAAATATATCCGTATCCAAACCCCCTAAACTCACCCGCTGAAAAATATTTCCTTGCTCCAATATTCAAATAAAAACCGCCAAAATCCGTTCCCAACCCCGCTAATATTCCTTGCTGTAGAGAATTATCTAAAGAATACAAATATCCTAAAAAGTTCTTTCCATTTAGCAAAAGAATATATCCAGAAAAATCTTTGTACTTAACAAAATATCTATCAAGCGAATATCCAAAATCTTTTCCTTTTCTTAAAAATAACTTTTCAGCACTTAAAGATATCGGACCAACAGCAACAAAGGAATTAGAATTCGATGTAAAGAAACTGTATTGGTCAGAAACAAAAAACTCCAAACCTTGGCTTGATGTTGGAAAATTCAGATTTTCATAACCTATAGATAAATAGATACCAAAATTTGTACCGGCAAAAAGGGAAAAATTCATATTCTCTACTTTGGCCGGCTTTTTTATTTTCAAAAAACCTAGTTTTTGTTCTGTGTAATATGTAGTATTTGTAGCATACGAATATCCAACACCAAAGCCATCACCCAAGACTAAAAATATTGGCGAATGATTAATAATTATAGTATTATCAAAAACCAAAAAATTCCCAGAAAAAGCAAAAATACCAAACAATATTAATAATATTACATTTAGTTTTTTCATAAATATCAGTCCCCTAGAAGTTTTTTTGCTATTTCGTTTACAACTTTTGGATCAGCTTTTCCCTTAGTTTGTTTCATCACACCACCAACAAAAAATCCAAGTAAGCCTTTTTTACCATTTCTATAAGCTTCAACTTTATCAGGATTTTCTTCTAACATTTTCTTGAGAATTTCTTCTATTAACGATGCATCGCCAACAACTTCAATATTTTTTTCTTTTACAACTTCCTTAGGAGATTTCCCCGTTTTGTATACTTCTTCAAATACCTCTTTTGCAATATTTCTTGTAATTTTCCCCGAAGAAATTAAATCAAACAATTCTTTAAAGTGTATAGGCTTTATTTTTAATTCTTCAAAATTACTTTCTGCACTTTCATACTTTAAAAGCTCTGTTAAGAACCAATTTGAAGTTTCTTTTGGATCATTTGTAACTTCAACACATTCTTCATAAAAATCTGCAAGGCCCTTAGATGAAGTTAAAATATTTGCTTCATATTCTGACAAGTTATAATCTTTCATAAAACGTTCTTTCTTTTGATCTGGAAGTTCAGGCATTTTTTCTACAATTTTCTTTATTTCATCGGATGATAACACAACAGGAGGAATATCCGGCTCAGGGAAATATCTATAATCATTTGCTTCTTCCTTGCTCCTCATTGAAATTGTCGTTTTTGTAGATAAATCCCAACCTCTTGTCTCCTTTTCTACATCCTTTCCTTCAAGCATTGCATTTTTTATTCTTTCAAATTCAAATTCAAGTGCTTTCTCAACAAATTTAAAAGAATTCATATTTTTAACTTCCACTTTGTTACTTTGCCTATTAGTTTCAGTATCTATAACAGAAATATTTGCATCACATCTTAAAGCACCTTTTTCCATATCACCGGTACTTACACCCAAATATCTCAATATTTGTCTCAACTTCTCTAAAAATTTTCTTGCCTGCTCTGGAGACTTAATATCTGGTTCTGTTACAATTTCAGCCAAAGGAACACCACATCTGTTCATATCTACAAGTGAACTTTCAGCTTCTGTAATCATTTCAGAAGAATGAACAAGCTTTCCAGCATCCTCTTCAAGATGAATTCTATTAATCCTTATCTTTTCGCCATCAAGTTCTAAATAGCCATCATTTGCAAGAGGATAAAAATATTGAGTTATCTGATACCCCTTAGGAAGATCTGGATAAAAGTAATTCTTCCTATCAAATCTTGTATATTCATTTATTCTACAATTCAATGCACTTGCAAGTAATATTCCATACTCATACATTTCCTTTGAAGGAACTGGAAGGGCCCCTGGTTGCCCGGTACATACAGGACAAATAGCACTGTTTGGCTCAAGTTCAAATACATCAGCCGGGCAAGAACAAAATGCCTTTGTCTTAGTATTAAGTTGAACATGTATTTCAAGTCCAATTACAGGTTTAAATCTCATATTTTCTCCTCCCCTGGTAAAACAACTGGAATATCTTTTTCTATATAATTTGCAAATCCGAGAACCTTTGCATCATCAAATCGTTTCCCCATTATCTGCATTCCTACTGGTAGTCCATTAGAAAATCCAAAAGGAATACTAATTGCAGGAATACCTGCTAAATTTGCAGGAATTGTAAAAATATCCATCATATAGTAAACAAGTGGATCTTTCACTTCACCAATTTTGAATGCAGTAATTGGAGAAGTAGGAGTTATAATAAAATCATATTCCTTCAATAAGTCATTCAATTTATTTGAGATGATCCTTCTTACCTTTTGTGCTTTTTCAAAATATGCATCATAATATGCCGCACTCAATGTAAATGTCCCAATCATTATCCTTCTGATTACCTCTTTTCCAAGATTTTTTCTACTATTCAAATATGTTTGCAATAACCCATCTTGTTCATCTCTTTTACCATACCTTATTCCATCAAATCTTGAAAGGTTAGAACTTACTTCTGATGGAGCAATTATATAGTAAGTTGCAACTGAATATGAAAGTTCTTTAAAAGATACCTTATCTACTTTAATTCCCTTTCTTTGCAAAAATTTTACAAATTCTTCGAATCTTTCTTTTACCCCTTCTTCAACTCCTTCTGCAAAAACCTCTTCTGGATAAGCTACTTTAACGTTTGAAAAATCACTTTCAAGATATTCCTCAAAATTTATCTTTCTATCAACAGTTGTTGCATCTTTTTCATCTTTTCCATATATTACATTCATTAGGTATGCTGCATCTTTTGTTGTTTTTGTAATAGGTCCTATTTGATCAAGGGATGACGCAAATGCAACAAGGCCATATCTTGAGACCAGCCCATAGGTTGGTTTAAAACCAACAACTCCACAAAATGCGGCAGGCTGTCGTATAGATCCTCCTGTGTCACTTCCGAGCGCAGCAACAACTTGTCCACTGGCGACAGCTGCCGCAGATCCCCCACTGCTCCCCCCGGCCACTCTTTCATGATCCCAAGGATTTTTTGTTACAAAAAATGCAGAATATTCTGTTCCAGTCCCCATTGCAAATTCATCTAAGTTTGTTTTTCCGACTATTGCAAAGTCATTTGCGATTAATTTTTCAACCACTGTTGCATTATATGGGGGCACAAAATTCTCTAAAATTTTTGAGGCACAAGTTGTTCTAATTCCCTTTGTTACAATATTATCCTTTATCGCTATAGGTATTTTGCCATTTGCATTTTCAACTACCGTTATAAAAGCATTTATCTTTTCATCGATCTTCTTTATTCTTGAAATAGACTCTCCAACAAAAGACCTGTTTTCTTTTAAAACATCAGATATAGTCATATCTTTGAAATTTTTCAACTAAATCACCTCGTCCGTTAATTTTTTACAAGTTTCAATTATATATTATAACATAAGCCCCCTCTTTTTCTCTACGAGGGGGCTTGTTCTAAATTAATTATTTTTCATTTTAGTACAGCTTTTTCTATGAGTTTCCCATATTTAAAATATCCATAAAATTTGAAATAAGACTCACTATCAATTCCTATAAAATTAAATATCATAGGTCTTAAATTCACAAATAACCCCACCACATAATCAGAACTGTAATTTTCTTTTATGAAATCCTTATCACCAGCCACATATTCATCAGGTGATACTCCATAGAATGTTATCTTTTCATTTGAAAGATTAATGTATAAAATAGGTGTTCCTTCATCTGTTTCGACAATTCCATATTTCTTACCACCAATATTTTCAAATCTCTTTTCCCCTTCAATCATATCCCACGATGGATTATTGTAATAAACCACACCGTAGAATGGAACATTAGAAACTTGCATTCCAGATAAAGCATTTGTTAAAACACTTGATATATCACCGCATATATAAGCTGTTCCACTAAAACCTTCCAAAACCTCAGGTAAATCAACTGGTAGACTCTTCAAAAATGAATCAGGTAATTTTCTATTAATAAAGCCAAATAAATCTCCACCAATATTTTCATCCTTTAGAATGTCAATTCCATTTTTTGATCCAATATCATTAAAAATCTGCTTAGTTTTATCATCTTGCGGAACAATCTCTTGATGGAATTCTACCTCGTTACCTTTTAAAGTGGCATATCCAAAGCCCTTTACTTTAAAATCTTCCTCATTCGTATTAATATATGAAACAGCAAGATAACCTTTATTCAAGAAATCTTCCAATTCCTCAGGAAGAGTTCCTCCTCCATAATTTTCGCCAACGACAAAATATCCATCAATAATCTTTACCTCTTCTGGAAGGCTTTGTCCTGAAAAGTTCTCAAAAAGCTCCTTAATTTTATTTGGATTCTTTGATGGACCTAAAACTAAAAGTGTACTCTCTTTTCCAGCTACAATAAGTAGTTCTTTAAAAATATCCAAATCATCTAAAGTATATCCTTGCATCATTAATTGTTGCTCAATTACTCCAGTAAACATTTGCTCAAGTCCTATTTGATTTGCCAAAATATCTCCTGCATTAGTTTGCTTTACTGCATCATACAACTTTGAAATATCTGGTATATACATTACAACATCATATTCTTTGGGCATAAAATCTAATGCATTGGAAAAAAGAAGTATACCAAACAATACCACTCCAAATAAAACAGTTAATTTTTTCATTTTAACGCCTCCAAGATCATATATATATTTACACCATCACTAGGTAAATAACTTCCCTTTTCTTTTCCTCCTCCACCTTTTCCACCAAATCTTTCTCTAAGATCATATATTATATCCCTTACTATATACTTTGAAGAATTTGATGTAAAACTGTAACTTTTGCCATCATATAACACGAGAAGTCCTTCTTTATCAAAATACTTTGGAATATATCTCAAAATTTCTGGTTCTTCCTGAAGAAAATAAACATCTTCTCTTAATTTTTTTAGATCATCTTTTTTGTAAAATGATAGCTTTTCCGCCAAATTTTCAAGTCTCGAAGATTTTTCTTTCACTTCTCTCAAAAGGGATTTAACCTTGTCTTCAACTTCGAAGATTGAACTTGTAAGGCTTACCGAAATATTTTTAAGTATTTTAGAATACTTTCTAAAATATTCCATCGCCTTAAATCCTGCAACAAAATAAACCCTAGTTAATTCTCCTTTTACTTTTTCTGTTTTTAAAATTTTCAAAAGTCCTATTTGGCCCGTGTTCTCAACGTGATATCCTCCACAAGGGGAATAATCATACTCACCAATTTTTATTATCCTTACCATTCCTTCAACTTTATCACTTAATTTCTTCCTTAAAGGGAATCTATCAATCTCTTCCTTTTCAACCAATATTTCTTGAACATCAACACATTCAGTAATTATACTATTTACTCTTTCTTCAACTTCATTCAATAATTCTTCCACAACGTAAGGAACATTTAAATCAATAGTAGTATATTCAAATCCCATTCTAAATCCAACAGTACTTATATCTGCAAGCTCTTCAAATACAGCCGACAAAATGTGCTGTGCTGTATGATGTTGCCTTACAAACAACTGATGATTTAAATCTATCTCAACATCATTTTCTCCGAGATCTACCTCCCTATCAATTTCATGATAGATTTTACCATTCTTTGACATTACTGATAAAACGCTAGCATTACCTATTTTTCCTCTATCTCCTAATTGTCCACCTTTATAGTCAACATAAAATGGACTTTCAGAAGAAATTGCAAAAATTTTTCCTTTTTCTTTCAAAACTTCTTCAATCCTTATTTTCAACAGCTAGACCTCCCTTAAAATGTTTTACCCATTAGGAAGAAAAAGTTCCAATTATCATTGTAATATGCTTCTCCAAATCTCAAAAGGCCAAACATTGGGACATTAATTCCAAGCTCAACCCCAAATGAATAATTCCACTTATCAAAGATATAATCTTCTCCTGCATATGCAAAATCTGAAAATAGAGCAACATAGAACGGCATATTAGTATTTTCTTTTAAAACATACCTTAAATCATTATTTAATAACAATGTTTTGTTACCTTCTAAAGTTGCACCTCTAAGACCATTTAAACCGTTTAAATAATTGTAAATTGTACTTCCTTCTTCTTGGAAAAGTTGGGAAGCATATAACCTTGAAGCAACTACTATGTTGCTAAATGGAATATGTAAAGAAAATTCTTCTTGAAGTTTTAAAGCAACTGGTGCATCACCTGTTAATTTAAAATATTTTTGTCCCACAAAATTTAAATTAATTCCTTTTGTAGGAATAATCAAATCATCAAGATTCTCATAATTGTACCCAACAAGTACATTTGCACCAAAATACTCTGTCGGAGTTGCAGAAATAGTTTTCTTGTAATTTACGCCCCCTCCAAAACTAAAACTGTTGTTGTTTATCTTTAAAGTGCTAAGAGAAACATTAAAACCAAAATTATTACTCGTTGCATCTTCCAATGAATCACTCTTATAACTATAATTTAAAGTACTGCCAAAAATTACAGGTTTTCCAAAAGGCTTCCTTATTGAATATTCCAAACCAACAACCTTATTAGCCAATCCAAGTGAAACATTTAAGCCTATTGTTTGTCCAAGTCCAAAAGGATTAGTCGTTTTTAGTTGCATTTGGGCCGCAAAACCTTCATACCAAGGTCTATCATCTCCAGGAGGTCCCCAAGCACCTCCTCCAATAAAATTAAACCTTTTTTCTTTTTCTTTAACAATCAATGTTACATCTAAAGTATCGGTCGAAGAAGGAGTTATGTCAAAATCTATGTTTTCAAAAAATTGAGCCTTATAGATCTCAACGTATGTATCTCTAAGACTATTTCTATTTGCATAATCACCTGGCTTAACTTTTATTAAATCATCAAATGTATATTCCTTTGTCCTGGTTAAACCGTCAATGTTTAATCTTCCAAATTTATACTCCAAAACTTCAACTTTAAAAATTCCATTTTCAAGTTTTGGATTAATCTCAATAAAATATTCTTTTGAATCGTACCAACTTTTTACTTTTTGAACAATATTTAAAAGCTCGATATTTGTAAAGGTTCCCGATAACGTTTCTAAATCACTAAAGTCATTTAATGTATTACCTTCAATATCAACCTTTTGTATATAAACTGGCTCCCTTGTAATGGTATTTTGAACAATTACGAAATTCAATTTTTTAGAAGGTTTCTCCGTATCCGCCTCTAAAAATTGTAAATTCGTATATGGAGAAAAATATACATATTTACTTAATTGCTGGTAAACTTTTTGTATGTCTGAAAGTTTTGGATAGTAATCTTTTTCACTGTCGAATAATCTCAAAAACCAATTTTTTTCAAGATAATCTTTGTATTCTTTTATTTTAGTTTCTTTCTTAATATCAGATAAAACTTCCTCTATACCTTTTGTGTTTCCAGAAAATTCTATATCGTATAATGCATATTCTGTTACTTTAAAAGTTACTTCTGTTGACCCAACAGTACCGCTAACGTATACAAATGCTTGATCCTTATTTTTAGAAAATACATTAGCAACAAGATATCCATTGTCTTTATACAGCTTTGTTATATTTTCAATACTCTCTTTAAACTTTACAAAACTAAAAGGCTTACCCTCCTTCAATGTAATTGATGATTCAAGAGTCTCTTTTTCAATTAACCCAACTCCATTAATTTCTAAACTAACATTTTCTATTTTTCTATTTTCAACAACATTTATGACTAATTCAACAACATTATCTTTTTCAACTTTTTCCCATTCAACACTTGAAAAATAACCTGTTGATTTTAAATTCCTTACAATGTTATTTATAGCATAATCATTTACATCCATTCCTAAATAATCTTCATATGCAAATTTTAAATCCTTCTCGCTGAGAGAACTTAATCCATTAAAAGATACTTTCTCAAGCACAAATGAAAATGATAAAACAAAAAAAAGGCTCAAAACAACAACCAACGCTTTTTTCATAACCTAACCTCCTTGTTTTTCTAATTCTTCGATCATTTCCTTTAAAATGTTAATTTTTTCTGCACTATCTAGACTTCCTAAGTACTTTTTAACAACTTCACTACTAATTTCATAGCAGTCATTATACCTACATCTTTTGATTGTCAAATTAACATCTTGGTTCATTAAAAGAGTTAAAAATACCATTGTTAAGTCTCCCACAGGTTGACAATCAATGTGGGATTTTTTAAAATTTGCATAGACTTTTGTCCCTATTCCAAGCTTTGTTTCAATTTTTACCTCTCCTCCTGTCATTTCTGCCGCTTGCTTTAAAAATGGCAATCCTAAACCAAACCTTCGAATCTCTTTAGATCTTGTTGTATAGAAAGGATCAAACACCTTATCAACATCCTTTATACCCGGTCCATCATCAGCGACAATAAATGTGAACTCATCATCTGTTTCATTTATCTCCAAAGTTACATTTTTTGCCCCCGCTTTAATTGAATTTTCAGTAATATCTTGAACATGGTCAGCAAGAGTTACAAGTCCCATATAGTTTTCACCTTGCCTTCAATAATACTATCTAAAATATTTTTCACGCTTTTTTCACCTTCAATTATACTATACCTTTCACCAATTTGATTTATAAAATGTGCATCAGAAGAACTTAGAGCAACAAAGCCATGTTTTCTCGCCAAAAACAAATCATCTTTACTGTTAACTTCCACAACTTTCACATCTTCATTTGGAAAAATTCCCAGTTGATATAAAACACCAAATTTTCTTGAAATATGAGCATATACGGGAATACCATTATACTTATTTATTAAATTAACGGCTTGACTTAAGGATAAATCGGTAGGAAAAGAAAGGGGGATAAGTTCCATACCAACAAACTCGTCTTTTTCATTTACATAAAGTTGATAACCAAATTTTTCAGGATCGTATTTAATCTTTGGAAGGTGAGTATAAACAATATCGGTTAAATTTTCTAGCGAATCTATATCATAGAAATATCCTAAAATATGGACATCTTCAATTGTTTGTATCTCGATGCCTGGAATTACTACCTTTCCAAATTCTTTTAACACATTTGAAAATATTCTTACATTTTTTCCACTGTTATGATCACAAAGGGCAATTACATCAAGGAATGAATTTTTAAAAACACCAGGTACCATTGAAATATTGGCACATGGTGAAAGGCAAGAATGAACATGTAAGTCGCATTTCATATTATTCCAAGTGAATAGATTTTGCCTGAAACCACAAAAGAACTTTCATTTGATTTTAAAAGACTAATTCCTTCTTCCTTTGCTTTTTCAATTGTATCAGGCGAATACTCTAGTCCTTCACACAAAACAATAGCCTTTATTCCAACCATTGAAGCGACTGCAATAATATTTACATGATTTTGCACTGTGATCCAGATAGAATCACTTTTGGCATTTTTCATTACCATACTTAACAAATCACCGGTACAACCATGGAGAATATCGCAATCCTCACTTAGATAAACCACTTCTGCATTTATCTTTTCTATAATTTCGGATAATTTCATTTTCACACCTCTCATATTTCATTTATGCAGTTTGATCAAACAATATTCCAAGTAAATATTTTGGAAAACTCATACCAAACTGCAAAGCATTTTTTGCTATTTCAAGCATTAAAATCTGCCTCTCCAATTCTTCTCTTTTTACTGGGTCCTCTTCAATTTGTAATTTTAACTGCAGCTGCCTAATTTTTTCAGAAACATGTTTTGTATCAACCTTTAACCCTTCATTTTCAGAATTTTCCTTGTCTTGATCATTTTTTCCAGGAATATACATCCAAACTCTTGTCTTACCTGCAACAGCAGCAAGAAAAGAGCCTCTTTTCCTAAGATCAAGATATATTCCACCATATATAATATATCCGCCTTCTTTTTGGGCTTTTCTTTCAAAGGCATAATAATTGCTCAATTCTTGAGATAAAACTCTTAAAACACTCCTACTTGCCGGCGCACCATGAGAAAGGCCCGGCTCTCCAGGATCAAGCTTATAACCAAGCATTGGATTTGAAATAGCAGATACTTTCATAGTATCACCTGCTTAAAAATCTCAACGCCTTTTTAATAATATCATCTAACTTATCGTCCTTTGCAGCAACTTTATTTACAGCCTTTTTAGCCTGATTCCTATTAAATCCCAAAGTAACCAATGCTTCTATAGCTTCTAGGACTTTCCTATCTTTTTCATTAATACTTACATCTAACTCTTTAATTGTATCTTTTAGTTCTAAAACTATTCTCTCTGCAGTTTTTGGCCCTATTCCAGGTAGGCTCGAGAGTGCCTTTACATCTTCATTGATTATAGCACTTACGACTGACTCAACACTGTTTGATGAAATAATCTTTAAAGCACTTTTTGGTCCAAGTTTGTTCACACCAATCAACTTTTCAAAAAGTTTTAGTTTAATAACCTCTAAAAAGCCATACAAACTTATTCCATCATCATTTACAACCATTTTTGTATATATCTTTACATTCCTATTTATATATTCCTCAAAATCTCCCGTATCTCCTACAATTATTTCATATATTAAATCATTTACATTTACATATACCTTACCATTTTCTATACTTTCAACTTTTCCATTCAAAGCATGAATCATATATTCACCCCAAATAATTCCTTAGCATTATTTATTAACTTTTCAGAAACATCTTCACCGATCAATTTATTTATTTCTTCTACTACATATTTTACATATGAGGGCTCATTTCTCTTTCCTCTATAAGGTTGTGGAGGAAGATATGGACAATCAGTTTCAGTAACTATATTTTCCTCTCCAATTAATCTTACAATATCTCTTAATTGCTGATTTTTCTTGTATGTTAACGGCCCACCAATTCCTAGATAAAAACCTAATTTAACAAATTTTAAAGCATACTCTCTATCACCACTAAAGGAATGAATTACACCATTAAACGGACCAATCATTTCAAGTATACTGTATGCATCTTCATATGCCTCTCTAACATGAACAACAACTGGTAAATTCAAATCCTTTGCAAGCATTAACTGCTCTGCAAATACCTTCTGCTGTACTTCTTTTGGGGAAAA
>NZ_JAIHAP010000024.1:0-25456 GCF_020054775.1 Thermosipho sp. (in: thermotogales)
GAAAGCTTTTTTATCTGTAAATTTAGCTTATTAATGTTTAAAGAAAATAATATCGAAACAACAGACTTAAAAAAATTGCTTTCCCCATTTTGAAATTGTGAAAGTGCAGAATAATATTGAACCTCAGCACTTAATTTTGAAATGGTACTATCTGCAGTAATTTTTAAATTTTCATACTCAATCTTCTTTTTCTCAAAAGTCAAAGCGTTTGAAACATATGAATCTTTCTGTTTTAATCCCAAAATTATATCATCAGAAAGTGCAAATGAAAAAGAAACAAAAAACAGAACTAAAAACGATACCAATTTTTTCATCGTTTTCCCTCCTTTAAATTTGTTGTATAAATTATAACAAACAAACCTTAAAAAAAACTTAAAAAATAAAAAATAAAAAAAGAGAGCAGACTACTGCCTGCTCTCCTTGTCTGGTAGCGGGGGCAGGATTTGAACCTGCGGCCTTTGGGTTATGAGCCCAACGAGCTGCCAGACTGCTCCACCCCGCACCGTCTATATCTATTATAACAAAACTTCCATTTTTTTCAAGTGGTGCCGGGGATCGGACTCGAACCGACACGGAGGTGTAACCCCCAGCGGATTTTAAGTCCGCTGCGTCTCCCAATTCCGCCACCCCGGCGTCACCGTTTTCTATTCTATCATAAATTTTTAATTAGTCAATATCTTTTTTGAGATTCTCTTTAATTACTTACTAAAAAGATTTATTAATTCTTCTAAACTAATATTATTGTATAAATTCTGTTTTTTAGAAAGTTTATAACTTTCAAAGTGAAGTTTTACTCCCTTTAAATTTTCATACATCCATTTTCTTATCTCATTATACCTTCTCTCATTTATAAATTTTCTTCCATAAAATGGTGTGTTTTTCTTTGGAATCAAAGGATTAATACTTAAAGTAATAGACTTATATCCAAGCTTTTTTACCTTGTCAATAAAAGATTTAAGTTCATTAAAATCTTCATTATCTTCTTCATCAAAACCAACTATATAATAAAGCTTAACACTTGAAAAATTCTCCATTCTTCCCATCTCAAGAGCAGTTAACAATTCTTCTTCATTAAGATCTTTTAACATAACGTCTCTAATTTTTTGAGAAATACCTTCTGGTGCAATCGTGTATGTATTTTGACCACTTTCTTTTAAAAGCCTTAAAAGTCTTTTTGTAATCCCATCTGCTCTCATCGAAGAAACCGAAAATTTTATTTCATAGTATTCCAAAATATCAAGTAATTCATCAAGCCATGGATAATCTGTTATAGTTGCACTAATTATACCAATTGGATATTTTTCATCTTTTAATAACTCTTTTATAAGTTCTGGTTTTACAAACTTTACAGGCTTTTTTGTATTTCCCATAACACAGAATTTACATCTTCTTATGCATCCACGTCCAATTTCTATAAGTCTTTTTTCTCCAAATTCTGAAAATCTAGTAATAATGTGTGAAGCAGGAAGCTTTTTTGATATATCAAAATTACTTAATGTGTAATTTTTTTGCTCATTAACTATTACATTATCAATTTTGTCTAAAAATTTTAATCCACTTTCCTTGTCCTTTAGCAAAATATTAATACCCTCTGAGATTTGCTCAACTTTATCCTCTAAATCTCCGATTACTATAACATCCGCAATAGGCTTTACAAGTTCAAGATTAAAAAACGTTATTGCTCCACCTATGATTATAGTAGGATGATTTTCATTTCTTTGATTTTTTAAAATTGGTATTCCCTGTTTTTTTAATATATCCACTATATTTTCAATATCAGGTTCAAAATGAAAAGAAAATAAAAAAACCTTATTTTCATCTAGTGGAGTAAAAGATTCTATTGAATAAAATTTTTTGAACCATTTTTCATAAAAATATCTTTCCACCGGGATATTGTATTCCCAAAATAGCTGCTGAACCCAACTCCAAGATAGTGAACTTGCAGCAACAGTATAATTATTCGGAAAAATTAAGGCAACCCCACGGTTGCCATTAATACTGTTTAATCTTATCTCAGAATCGCTAAATTTTTTTACATATGAATACTCTTTAAAATCATCACTCTTACGTGGTCTCCTCAACTGCTTTCCTCCTAAGATAATTTCTTGAAACTATAACTCGAGTAAATTCTACTTCCGCAACTTTTTTATTGTCTTTAGTAATCAAACCAGAAAAACTTATCATATTCCCATCTACCGACTTTACTCTTACTCCAACAACAAGCTTAGCACCAATAACTACCGGCATATAATGTTTCACAGTAAACTCTGACACAACCGATATCAAATCCTCAGGTAAAAAATCTTTAACCATATCTGCACCAAGCTTAAAAGCCACACGAGCAAGACTAGAAGAAGAAACAAAATGATAATTTCTCATCTCATCATCTTCATCCCATAGATAACTTTCATCAGGAGTAAAATCAATCGTCTTGCTTATCCCCTCTATCTTCCTCCACAAATCTTTCATCCCCCTTAATAAGAAGCTCTCTTAATTCTTCACCACTTATTTCTTCTCTTTCTAATAAGATTTCAGCTAATTCATCCATCTTTTTTCTATGTTTCATCAATATTTCTTTTGCCTTATTATAGCATCTTCCAACAATATTTTGTATTTCACTATCAATCATTTTTGCAATTTCTTCACTATAATTTCTCATTCTTGCTATTTCTTTACCAAGAAAGACTTCTTGTTCCGTTTTTCCCCAAGCAAGTGGTCCAAAATTTTCACTCATACCAAGTTCACAAACCATTTTTCTTGCCATCTCAGTTGCACGTTCAATATCGTTTGCCGCACCACTTGTTACATCACCAAAGACAATTTCTTCTGCTGCCCTTCCACCTAAGAGAGCTGTTATATTATCCAAAAGCTCATTTTTACTGATCAAATACTTGTCTTCTGCTGGTAAGTGTAAAGTAAAACCTAATGCTCTATGACCACGTGGAATTATTGATATCTTGTGCACTGGATCTGAATTTGGAAGTTCCGTTCCAACTATAGCATGCCCAAGTTCATGATATGCTACTATTTTCTTTTGCTTTTCTGAAATAAGTCTTGATTTTCTTGCTGGTCCAGCTATTACTCTATCTATAGCCTCCTCAAAGTCAGACATATTCATTTTATCTCTTCCATCTCTTGCAGCAAGAAGTGCTGCCTCATTTACAAGGTTTTCTAAATCGGCACCAACAAACCCTGTTGTTCTTTTTGCCAAAACCTTTACATCAACATCTTCACTTATTGGTTTTCCCCTTAAATGAATTTTTAAAATTTCTTCCCTTCCTTTTACATCTGGTGGATCAACTACTACCTTCTTATCAAACCTACCTGGTCTTAATAGTGCAGGATCAAGTATATCAGGCCTGTTTGTTGCAGCCATTACAACAATACCTTCTCTTACATCAAATCCATCCATCTCAACAAGTAGCTGGTTTAGCGTTTGCTCCCTTTCGTCATGACCTCCGCCAAGACCTGCTCCTCTATGTCTTCCAACCGCATCAATTTCATCTATAAATACTATACATGGAGCACTTTCCTTTGCTTTATTGAACAAATCTCTAACCCTTGCAGCACCGACACCAACAAATAACTCAACAAAATCAGAACCACTTATATGGAAAAATGGAACATTGGCTTCACCTGCAACTGCTCTTGCAAGTAATGTCTTACCAGTTCCCGGAGGCCCAACTAAAAGCACACCTTTTGGCATTCTTGCACCAATTTTGTTAAATTTAGTAGGATTTTTTAGAAATTCCACTATCTCTTGAAGCTCTTCTACAGCTTCATCAACACCTGCTACATCCTTAAAAGTTATTTTCTTTTTACCTGGCATTACTTTTTCTGCTCTGCTTTTTGTAAAGGTAAATGCCTGATTATTTCTACCACCAAGTCCTCTTATCAAAAATCCAAACATTACAAGCATTAAAACAAAAAATAGTAAATTACCCACAAGATTTACCCAGAACGAGCTGTCTACACCTTTTTCAGCAGTAACTCTTATCCCTTTTTCAACCATAGAGTTAATCAAATCAATATCATATTTCACCCAAGGAGCATAGACATTGTATCGCCTTCCTGAAATCGTTTTTAACAATACGTTTCCATCATCTTTAATAACTACCTCTGCAATATCCACCGAATCTGAATTTAATCTCTTAAGAAAATCGCTATAATGCATCGTTACATCTGATGAGGCTCCACCAAAAAATACACTTTCAAAAATCCAAAATAGGCTTAAAATAATCAACAACCCAATTATTATCGAACCAATTCCTCTATTCAAAACCAAAAACCTCCTTTCATTTCGACCTTAATTGATATTCCATTCTCTTCTTTTGATAAATAATCCCTATCAAGAAACACATTTGGAATATAAAATACATAACCATCTTCATCCACAAAAATAGGAATAATTCTTCTAATAAATGAAGGAACTTTTTTTTCTACAAATATTTCTTTTAATTTCTTACCTCCCTTTGTTTTATCTCCAAATCTATAATTTCTAATGGTTAGATTCATTTTCTTAAATATTATACCATTATTTCCAAATTTAACCACAAATGGTCCAAAATTAACATTATTTTGACAGTCCATACTACACTCATAGTTCATATGTTCTATAAATTTTCCCAAAACTCCATATCCATATGAAATTTCAACTCCATAATCCCCCCAAAAACTTATTTTAAAAGATGTCTTATAAAGATTCTTTTTTAATCTATCCAGCTTTTCCTTATCAGGGGCTCTTCCAAAGTGCTCCATTGTCTTTCTTCTTATAAATTCTACAAGAATATATTCATCTTTTGGTACTTTAAAAAATATTCTTCCTTCAAATTCAAATGTTTTGACATTTAACTTCTCTTCTACAAAACTATCCAGTTCCCATACATTTTCTACAAATCTTAACACAGCTTGTTCAAATAAGGGATTAATTTCTTTAAAAATAGGTATAATCTTATGCCTGATAAAATTCCTTGTATATTTTGTATCAAAATTTGTTTTATCAACCACAAACGGTATTTTGTTTTCAGTTGCAAATTGCTCGATTTCTTTTCTTTCAAAAAATAAAAGAGGACGTATTATATTCCCATTTCTAGGTTTCATCCCGTATATACCAAATGGGCCAGTACCACGTGCAAGTCTAAAAAGTACAGTTTCAGCTAGATCATTCAAATTATGAGCTGTTGCAACTTTATTTGCATTAATTTTCTTTGCAATCTCATTCAAAAATTTATACCTCAACTTTCTTGCTGCCTCTTCTATAGATAATTTATTCTCTTTTGCATATAATGGAACATCAAACTCTTTAATAAAACATTCAACATTAAGTGATCGCGCCATATTATAAACAAATTTTACTTCTTCTTTTGACTCTTTTCTAATACCATGATCAACTGTTGCACAAAAAATACTAAATTTAAAATATTCTCTTATCTTAGCTAATAAGTTTAAAAGAACTGATGAATCAACTCCCCCAGAAACCGCAACTAGTATTCTGTCATTTTCTTCTATCAAATTATATTCCTCAATTTTTTGTATGAATTTCTCCAATAGTGTCAACATTCTTCACCTTCTTTCATTTGCCATTTTTCATATTAGTAGTGTATAATAAAATTGAAAAAAATAAAAGGAGGTTTTTCGATGAAAGAATTAATTAAAAAATTAACAGAAACTCACAGTCCAAGTGGTAGAGAACATCAGATAAGAGAAGTTATTCTCTCTGAACTTGAAGGTTTCATAGACGGATACGAAGTTGATAAACTTGGAAATCTTATTGTCTGGAAAAAAGGAACCTCTGATAAAAAGGTTCTTTTTGACGCACATATGGACGAAATAGGCGTAGTTGTTACAAACATCGATGATAACGGTTTTTTAAGAATTGACATGGTTGGTGGAGTTTCACCGTATACAATATTACAATCAAAACTTAGATTTGGGGATATCATTGGAATTGTAGGAATTGAAGGTGAAACAGGCAGTGATATGATATCAAACATTAAAAATTTGTCTTTTGATAAATTATACGTAGATATTGGTGCAAAAAGTAAAGAGGAAGCAGAAAAAATTTGCCCAATCGGAACATTTGGAACTTTTGATGGATACTTTGTTGAACAAGGTGATTACTACATCTCAAAATCAATGGACGATAGAATAGGTTGCGCTGTAATCATAGAATTATTTAAAAAACTTAAAAATCCAAAAAATTCAGTATATGGTGTATTTGCTGTCCAGGAAGAAGTGGGATTAGTTGGAGCAACCGTTGCAGGTTATAATATTGATCCAGACGTTGCTATTGCAATTGATGTAACTGCAGCTGGAGATACCCCAAAAGGATACAAAAGAGTCTCAATGAAACTTGGAAATGGTGCATGTATAAAAGTTAAAGATAACGCATCAATAAGTGACAAGAAAATAATAGATACTCTTAAAGATTTAGCAGAAAAAAATAACATACCATATCAAATGGAAGTATTAATATTTGGTGGTACAGATGCAAGGGGATATCAACACACAAAAGCCGGGATACCAAGTGCAACAGTCTCAATCGCAACTAGATATATACACACACCAAATGAAATGGTTCATAAAAAAGACGTTGAGGCAACAATCGATTTGCTATTAAAATACGCTGAGGAGGGCTTATAAACTGCCTAGAAAAAATTTCACACCGCTTGAATTTAAAATAATAAGCAGTATCATATTAGTTTTATCATTGCTCACTTTGCTTTTTTTAGCTTCAACAATATTTTTGTATGTAAAAAAAGCAGCTGTTAAAGTAAACGTAATTTACATTCCAAAACCTTTAGAATTTAATAAAGAAAATTCTGGAAGTGAAAAGCTTCCAGAATTTTCTTTGCCTTCAACCGAAACTATGATAAATTTTGAAGAATTTGACTATAACAAATTAATTGCCCATAGCATTGAAATATTGGAAAAAGGAACTGAAGTATCAACTTTTGTAGTTGACAAAGAAAACGCTCTTAAAATAGTAAATAAATACAAAAGTTTTCTTATAAATATCCTTTCAGAAAACGCCTATTTTGTGGTTTTACCAATAAAAGATGTAAAAATTCCTGGACTTATCCCTGGAAAAAGTGTGTATACTATTTTTCTTAAAACAGGAGAAAACCCGGAACAAATTTTTCAGGATATGATGACTTTAAAAGCAAATGCTTACGTATCATATTCAATGAGATTTAAAAGAAATAACAAAACTTTCTATACCCTATGTCTTGGAGCGTTCCCAGACATAGATACAGCAAAAGAATATTTTAATTCTCTTGATTTAGAAAAATTAAGAAGTTTAGTTGTAACCTACGGACCATATGTGGGAAAAATTACACCTTAAGGAGGAAAAAAATGAATCATATAGTGTTAGGACTAATTCAAGGATTAACAGAATTTTTACCTATTTCAAGTTCTGGGCATTTAACTTTATTTTCTTATTTATTTAATATTGAACCTAAAATTTCAAATTTTGCATTTTTGCACCTTGCAACCCTGGCTGCAATTATAATATTTGTCTGGAAAGAAATAGTTGAAATTTTAAAAGGGCTTTTTACACTAAAAAAAGAGTATTATTCATTAGTTTTAAAAATTATTATTTCAACTATTCCAGCTGCAATTTTTGGAGTTCTTTTTAATTCAACAATAGAAAATTCTTTTTCAAATCTAAAAATTATTTCTTTCTTTTTTCTGGTAACTGCAGCATCATTGTTTGTTTCAGACAAACTAAAAGGTAAAAAAGACTTTTTTAATATATCATACATTGATGCATTGGTAATAGGTTTATTTCAAATGATAGCAATTTTCCCAGGAATTTCAAGAAGCGGAATAACACTTTTTGGAGCATTAACCGTTGGTTTAGAGAGAGAAAAAGCACTAAAATATTCTTTTTTAATGGGAATTCCTGTAATACTTGGGGCCGGAATACTTGAAACTAGCAAAATCGAATTAAATAGTTACATCCTAATTTCTGGTCTTGTAGCATTTCTTTCAGGGTTGTTAAGTCTTCTAATTTTAAAAAAGCTAACTATATCTAAAAAATTAAAAATATTTTCATATTACTGTATATTAATAGCTATTATAGCATTTTTTGTGGGGTGAAATAAATGTTAAGAATCCATGCGGAACATCTTATTAGCCCTTCTGGGCAAGCACCAAAAAAAGGAAATGAAATGAAAAAAATTTTTGAAGCATTTGATGTAGACCTCATATTAAACAAGGGAAAAATAGTAGATATAAAAAAGCACAAAATAACTGATGATTTTACCATAAAAGCAAAACTTGTTACGCCTGCTTTTGTAGATGCTCATACGCATATTCCATTTTTTGGAAGTAGAGCAAAAGAATTTTATTTAAGAGCAAGAGGAAAATCCTATTCTGAAATCTTTGCAAACGGAGGAGGAATACATAGTAGTGTTAGAATGCTAAGAAATGCAACAATAGATGAAATTGTAAAGCAAAATCTAAAATATTTAAGCTTATTCAAAAGACATGGTATTGCAGCAGTTGAAGGAAAAAGTGGATATGGGCTTGAAAAGTTTTCCGAATTAAAGCAACTAAAAGCTATGAAAATTTTAAACGAAATACAGGATGTCAAAGTAATTCCTACTTTTTTGGGCTTGCACGCAATTCCTATTGATGCAAATAAAAAAGATTACATAGATGAAGTAAAAAAATGGCTTGATGATATCAAAGAATTTACCGATACAATAGATGTTTTCTGCGATAAAGGAGTCTTTTTACCACAAGATATTGAAGAATTTTTTGAATTTGCCAAAAATAAAGGTTTTAAAATTAGATTTCACGCAGATGAAATTGAAAACGTAGGTGCTGCAAAACTTGCTATTAAGCTTGGTGCAATATCTGCTGATCACTTACTAAAAATAAACGATGACGATATTTCTCAAATTGCAAATTCAAACACTGTCGCTACATTAATGCCTGGAACAAGTTTTTATCTGGGAGAAGATTTTGCACCAGCAAGAAAACTAATAGATAATGGCGCTGCAGTTAGTATTGGTTCTGATTTTAATCCAGGTTCGTGTCCTATATTTAATCCTGCATTTATCTTTCATCTTGCACTTAGATTTTTAAAAATGGAACCGGAAGAGATATTAACTGCATATACTCTAAATTCTTCGTACGTTTTGGGTATAGAAAACGGAAAAATTGAGCCCGGCTACAAATGTGACATTGCGATTTGGAATACAAATGAACTTTTGGACATTCCATACATGTTCGATCAAAATTTCTTAAGTGCAATAATAATTAACGGCAAGGTGACAATATATGAAAACATTTAAGAAAATTGATGTTTTTCTTATCCTTGCTGTCATATTAATAACCGTTTTTTTTGCTTTAAAAGCAAACAATAGAGAAGATGAAATATTTTTGGTAAAATTAGACGGAAAAATATATACTGAATTAAAAAAGCCTGGAGACTACCCGGTAAAAGATAAAGAAGGAGAAATATTAACTATAGTTCACTATGATGGTGAAAATGTTTGGGTTACAGATTCAACATGTCCACTAAAAATTTGTGAAAAAACTGGGAAGATAAAAAGAGGAGGAAAAATAATTTGCGTTCCCAACAAGATAGTAATCGAATCACAAACTCAAGAACTACAAACGTGGTAATCTATTCACTACTTATTTCCATTTCTTCGGTAATGTTTGTTGTTGAGCGCTTTATACCATATCCAGTTCCTGGAGGAAAATGGGGATTTTCAAATTTTGTTATTCTCTACACCGTTGTAAATATTGGACTTAGAGGTGGACTTCTTGTAGGAACACTTAAAACAATTATCGGCTCGCTCTTTTCAGGAATTTTATTTACACCACCTTTTTTCATGGGCTTTTTTGGAATAATATCTGCTGCAACTTTTGAATGGATATTTTCTAAAACAAAGTTCTTTAGCTACACAACTTTGAGTATCATTGGTATGATTAGTAATAACTTTGTTCAAGTTCTAGTTGGAAGTTTTTTAATAAAAAGTAGAGCAATTTTTTCCTTTTTACCTTTGATGATAGGATTAGGACTAATTTCTGCAATTATTAATGCATATCTTGCAAAAAAAATGGAGGAAATAATTGATGAAAATAATTTTGGCCTCAAAATCTCCAAGAAGGATTGAGTTATTAAAATTACTAAAAATAGATTTTGAAGTTATATCTTCAAATATAGACGAAAATATTAGCGAAAAAGATCCTAAACTTTTAGCCGAAAAATTATCATACTTAAAAGCAATGAGCATAAAAAAAGATGGCGTAGTTCTTGCTGCAGATACTGTAGTAACACTCGACAAAGAAATATTTGGAAAACCAAGAGATTATAAAGATGCCTTTAGAATGCTTAAAAGTCTATCAGGAAAATGGCATACTGTAATTACTGGAGTTACAATTAAATTTAAAGATGAAGTTATTACTTTCTCTGAAAAAACAAATGTAAAATTCAAAAATCTTTCAAAAGAATTAATTGAATTTTATATTAATACTGCAAAACCTTTTGATAAAGCTGGTGGGTATGGAATTCAAGAACTTGGAAGTGTTTTGGTAGAAAAAATTGAAGGTGATTATTTTAATGTAGTTGGGCTTCCCATTTCAAAAGTTTGGGATATTTTATGGGATAGGGGGATGATAGATGCTTCCAAGGGAGAAATTAATAAATGAAGGTGTCGAAAATCTAAGCACAGAAGAACTACTTGCTATACTTTTAAGAACAGGGACAAAAGACTTAGATGTTTTAAAACTTTCAAAAAACCTTTTTGAAACTTTTGACAAGAGCTTGAAAAAAATTAGTACCGCTTCAATTGATGAGCTGTGCAAAGTAAAAGGTCTTGGAACAGTTAAAGCAGTTACTATACTAGCTGCAATGGAACTTTCAAAAAGATATCTTTTGGAAGATAGAAAAGGAAAATTTCTAAATTCTCCAGAGCTTATATACGAGCATTGCCTTGACATGAAGCACTTTGAACAAGAAGTTGTTAGAGTTATATCCTTAAATTCAAAACTATACGAAATTTCTACCAAAGATATAACAATTGGCCTTACAGATACAAGTCTTGCACATCCAAGAGAAATATACCGAGAAGCAATTAAAAACTCTGCTAGCTATGTCGTGGTTGTACACAATCATCCTTCAGGTGACGTTAGACCTAGTAAAGAAGACAGAGAAGTTACTTTAAAAATTAAAAAAGCTGGAGAAATAATTGGAATTAAACTGCTTGATCATGTTATAATTGGCAATGGATTTTATAGCTTTAAACACAATAAACTATTGTGAGGTGTAAGTGCATGAACAATAACGATGACAAATTAAAGAATATATTAAAGCTAAAAGAAGAATTGGAAAAAGATTTAATAAAAAAAGGAAAAATAAAAAACAAGTCAGAACAAAAATCAAGAAAAGTTCAGGATCTAGAACAAATGAAGATCATAAAAGAAAAAATCATAAAAGAAGCAAATCTTGCCGCTGATAAAACTTTGTCAATATTTGATATTAATTCACAAGACTATGATTCTTCAGTAATGGACGTTATAAAAACATTAAGAAAATTTCTTATAAATGAAAATTCTCCTGAAAAAAGAACATTATTCTTAGCAATATTAAATATTCTAGAAGGTAATTTTGAAAAAAATAAAACCTTACTAGAAAATCAAACTGATGTTATTTTTAAGTATAACTATCTTCTCTCTAGAATGTATAACCGCGAAGATGTAATAAAAGAAATTATACAATTTGTTAAAAATTTTCCAGATTCAATATACCCATATCTCCTTCTACTAGAATATTATCTAATAGAAGGTAATTTTTCAAACTTTTCTAAAATATTATCTTTAACTTCAAAAATAAATAACTTTTTCAAAATCATTTATCAAGTTTATACAAATACTTTAGAAGATGTTGGCACTGTTAAAAGCGTAGTAATGCATAAAAAATTTACTGAACTTTTGTTATACATAATAAAGCAGAAAAGTTTGGAAACAGAAAATACGAAAAGCTATTGTCTAAATGTTAACTACAGTAAAAAAGAGGGAACAATTCCAAATCCAAAGGAATATTGTGTTAAAGCCAATTTTGCACAAGCTGCGTGGAGTATAGTTAATAATAGAAAATTTGACGAATCAAAACTCAAGATCTTTGAAAAAACTCCAGAATATAATCTTTTTTATGGTTTTTATTATTTAAATAAACAAGAATTAGAAAACGCTAAAAAATATTTTGAAAAGTTCGAAAACCAAGTTGAAAATGTATCAGTCAAAATTATTGCAAAAACAACCTCATACATTGGTATGAGACAATTCTATCAAAACATTAAAAGCAACGTTTTTAAAGAAGAAAGCGGAAAAATATTAGAAATTATAAATAATTATCCTTCACATGATTTCATTGTTGAATATTTTGACCCTGAGATTGTTAGACTTCTTTTTGCAGAAAAACATTGTTGTATAGTCTATGGAGGAAATAAATGCTAAAACAAAAATTTATTATCTTTTTATTGCTCTTTTCAAGTATTTATTTTTCAGAATTTATTTTTTACTCTTCAAATAATTTTGAAAATAATTTTGAAAATAAATTTTCAATTAATATCATGTACTCATTTTCTAATTGGAGTAATGGCTTTGTTGTTTTCCATGGAGATGGAAATGGTTATCCAACAAATCCAGCAGAAAACGTTTTTTATTTGTTTGATAATATAAAACCATTTTTTGAAATAAGTCTTTTCTACAATTTTCAAAATCTTGTATTGTACACAAATATTCCTTTTCAAAAAGAAATCATTTCAAAAGTAAAAGATCCTTCTACCAATTTTTTCTTGGTAGATGGAAAGCCTACTTTTGATATGAATGGCCCTGAAAATTTTCTACTAGGTTATATATCTGATAATATTTTCCTTGCAATTGGAAGGTTCCCATTGCATTGGGGAGATTCAAAATATCCTATTTCAATATCAGATACAACTTTTCAAGACAATGTCACTTTTTCAACAAAAAATAATTTTTTCAAATATACATACCATTTGATATCTTCCTATCCACTACTATCATCATATGAACAAGAAGTTCAAAGAAAATATTTTGAAAAACATACTCCATCAACAAATTTTTTTGAACCTGTAAAAACTATCGCCGCTCACAGATTCGACTTTTTCATAGACAATTTTAGAATTGGAATCGGTGAAATAAATGTAGTTGGCGGAAAAATTCCTGACATAATTGACATAAATCCTTTAATGTTTTTCCATAATACTTACGGTGAAGGATATTCAAACGTATTATCTTCAATTGACTTTAATGTAAAAGTTAGTAATATTTCAATTTACGGTGAATTTTGTCTTGATGATATTAATGGCCCGACCGAAGTTGGAAAAAATTATAAACCAGATGCATACGGATACAATTTTGGAATGTTTCTAGACTATAAGCCATTTAATGTATGGATTGAATATGATTTTACAAGTGAATGGATGTACATAACAAACTATTTACCATATTTAAGGGTTAACGTTAGACACTTTTACATAGATAATAATTCTTCCCCATCAAGAAGTTTGATGGACTATCCTCTTGGCTTTAGATATGGACCTGATGCTACTATGATTAGTCTGGGCTTTTCTTTTTCAAAGAACGATTTTAAAATTTCAACAGAATACAATTTTCTGGTAAAGGGTATGGTAATAGATGATAGTAATGGAAAAATTAGATGGAAATGGTTTTGGGATAGCTGGAGTGGAAATGTTATTAACCCCACACCAGAATCTTCTGTAATAAATACTTTTGATCAAGTTTATAACATTTTTAGCATTGAATTTAGTTATAAATTTTTATCACTTAAAAGTTTATTTGTAGATAAAAACTATTTTATCTCTTTGCAAGTTAATTTTTAACTAAAGGAGGAATTAGATGCTTTTTACTGTTTCTTTTTACATATTAAACATATTAATAAGCCTTATAATTGTTCTTTTTGGAAAATACAAAAACGAAAAAAGAACAAACTATTTACACGAAAATAGAGATCCTGAGTATAATCCACTTGTTACAGTAATAATTCCTACTTACAATGAAGAAGATGTCATCGAAAATACAATAAAAACTGTCGAAAAAAGTAGCTACAAAAATATAGAAATAATAGTTGTAGATGATAACTCAAAAGATAATACATTTAAAATTGCAAAAAGTCTTGAAAAAATTTATCCAAACCTTATAGTTATTCAAAAAAAAGGAAAAAAAGGGAAACCTCAATCAATAAATGAAGCTATGGAATTTGCAAAAGGTGAAATAATTCTTTTAATAGATGCCGATGCAAGAATTCCGGAAAACTATATTTCATCACATATATTTTGTTTTTCAAATGACAAAGTAAATATGATTTTCACAAATTTTGAACCTTACAATTTCAAATTTAAACCAGTGTATATAATTCAAGAATTATACTTTAACTTTGTAAAAACAATATTTTATTCAAACATATTTGTTAAGATGATATTCATGGGAAATGGAGTATTTTTTAGAAGAACCCTCTTAGAAAAAATACTGCCAATAGATCCTGACACTCTTGTAGATGATTTTAGTATGGCAACAAAGCTTTCTAAAATGAAAGTAAAAGAATATTATTCAACATATCCTTTTATAAAAATTCAATATGCAACTAACTTTAAAGATCTATGGAACCAACATAAAAGATGGTATGTTGGTGGATTCAGAGAAATGTTCAAAAGATTAAAAGAAGGAAATATTGCATTTTTATTCTACTATCTTCTTGTAGGTTTAATTGTTTTCTTACCAATTATCTCTATAGTATTAGACATTTTATTTAAAATAGGTATGTTAAAAATCACTGCTGGCTTTATTATTGCTGTTTACATACTCATGTGGGTTAGTTCACTTGATAGCCGACAATTTGGGATATTTTCTTTTCCTTATTCTTTTTTATTTGTCCCACTATTAATAGTATTTGAGTATTTAGTTCTTTTATTAAGCTACATTATCGGACCTTTTAGTAAAGCTGTTGAATGGTACAAAGTAAAAAGAGTTAAAGGATAAAGGTGGTATAATGAAAATTTCGATAATCGTACCAGTTTTAAACGAAGAAAAAATTTTGGAAAATACCTTAAAAAGTATTATAAATCAATCCTACAAAAATTTCGAATTAATAGTTGTCGACAATGGAAGTACTGATAGATCAGTTGAAATAGCATCTAAATACACTGATAATATCTTGTTTGAATCAAAAAAAGGATCAATTCATGCAATGTCTAAAGGATTTAAAAATGCAACAGGTGATATACTTGTAACCTGCGATGCTGATAGTATATATCCAAAAAACTATTTAGAAAAAATAGTAAAAATTTTTATGAGAGACAGTAAAGTTTGCGCTGTCTATGGTCCATTTTCGTTAATTGAAGAAAACAAGTTCAAAAATTTCTTTACTATATTAACCTACATATTATTAGATTTTCTATCAAGATTATTTACAAAAACCTACATAGTTGGTGCGGCAAATTTTGCAATAAAGAAAGAAGCATATGAAAAAGTTGGAGGCTATGATACTAAAAGTAATCTTGCTTCCCAAGATTTTAGGCTTGCAAAAAAGCTTTCTAAGGTTGGAAAAGTAAAATTTGTTCCATTACTAATAGTTAAAACTTCAAATAGGCGATTAAAGGAAGAAGGATTCTTTAAGTCAATGAAAAAAGCATTTAAATTTTGGGCAGATGTTGCTTTTAATCTAAATAAAATAAAATATGATAACTACTATAGTAAGGAATATTACAAAAAGAAAGGAGTAAAAAATGACAAATAAAGATAAAAAAATGATTACAATTGGAATTATCCTTTCAATAATAATTTCTGGAATAGTAATATTTTTCTATAGTTTTTCGCTTAACAAAAACATCTTATTGAGTATTTTTTCCAAGCTATCATTTGAAAAAATACTTTTTTCAACTTTACTTATGATCTTAAGTTTTGTTTTTGATGGAATAAAGCATTATATTGTTTTTAAAAGTCTAAATCAAAAAATTTCACTAATTTCATCTATAAACTCTTGTTTTGTAACAGGATATTTTTCTGCTGTTACACCTTTTTCAGTTGGTGGTCAGCCATTTCAAATTTATTATCTAAATAAAAAGGGTATTAAATCAACATATGCTACACAAGTAGTATTTTTAAGATTATTCGAGATGATCTTACTAATGTTTCTCGTCGATCTAACATACATCTTCATTTTGAAAAATAACGTTTTTGGAATTTCAAGAAGTATTATAACTTTAGGCTTATTTTTAACATTGCTTTCTTCAACTGTTATATTATTTAGTATATTATTTCCGAAAATATTTATAAAAATTCTGGAAGTTTTCAAAAAATCTAAGTTTTTAAACAAATTTATAAAATTTGAAAAATTAGAAAATTGGTTTATAGAATTAGATAAAACTATAAGATACATTCTTAAAAATCATAAATTACTTATTGCAATAGATTTTGTCATGATGTTTGCATTACTAATTTTTCAAAGTTATGTTTTTTACTATTCTATAAACATATTCACAGAGCTCAACATTCCATTTCTACACTTTTTTTCAATTGTAAATATAATAAACGCTGTAGCATTTTTAGTTCCAACCCCTGGTGCAAGTGGAAGCTTTGAAATAATTTACTCTCATGTTCTTTCCTCATTCTCAAAAAAGCCATCATTAATTGTCAATGGTGTTTTATATTTTAGATTTCTCTCATATTACCTTGTAATACTCATTGGAACATTGGTCCTCATTAAATTTGTAAAAATAAAAGAAAACAATTAACCTATCCTTTCTTATCAATACTACTTAAATAAATAAAAATACTAACAAACCACGAAACAAGCAAGCCTATTGAAACAAGCTCTCCAAATTCCTTTAAAAGTTCTCCTTGCGCTAAAATAAAGCTTCCAAATGCAATTATTGTGGTCAAAACAGAAATAGTTACAGCTTTTTCTGTCTTCATAATACTATCTCTTCCGTGAAGTATACTGTGTGATAAATGAACCATACTATCTACACCAATTCCAAGAAAGATTGGAATTATTAAAAGATTTAAAAACGTCAAATCTATTTTTAAAGCCACATAACCTATACCAATAGTAGCTAATATTGAAAGAACAACATAGAAAGTCACTTTCAAAGACTTTAAAAAGCTTCTTAAATCAATCAAAAGCGTAATTATTATCGCTAAAAACACAAAATATACAGCTTTACTTGTTGAATTAACCAAATAAACCATTACTTTGTAAAATAATGCTGGATAGCCAAATACCTTTTTTCCTTTAAGTTCTTCATCAAAAATCTTTTTTAAGTTGTTATCTCTCCACAATGAAACTTTTTCTTTAGCATAAAGCAAATAATATCTAGTATTATTTGTATCGTAGAAAAATAATGCTGGAATATCTTTTTCTATACTTGAAATAACATCATCGTATGTTTTAGCTGTTCTTAGCAAACTCAAAGTTTCTAAGAGACTATTATACAAACCATACTTTTTAAATACTACATCTAATATAGGCTCATTTATAACCTTGTAAACCGTCTCATAAAAACTTGGCCTTATTTCTTCCAATTTTTCAGGTTCTTCAACAAACGAAAGTAATGAAAAAGTATTTGAAAAATACTTAGAATTTTCTATCTCATTTTTAATTTCTTTCAACTCATCTATACTCTTTGCAGCAATTACAATTTGTCCAACACCAAATTCTCCAAACTTCTCCTCTGCTATCTCAAGAGCTTTAACAGCTTCAGAACTTTCTGGTACGAGCCCCGGTGGAGTATAGGAAAAATTCTTTACAGCAAGGTATGAAAATGCTGAAAAAATAATAACTACAAACCACACAAGTACTTTTATAGGTTTTATTCTTCTAAGCAGTTCTAAAAAACTTGAAAAGTACTCTTTCTTAGAAATATTTATACTTTGTAGAAACCTTGAATAAAAAGCAGGAACTAGAAAGTTCATATAAATAAAAAATATCATTACACCTATTCCAGAAGATATTCCCATTTCCTGTAAAGGTTTTGAAGGGCTGAGGGCAAGTGCTAGCAAAGCAATAGAAGTAGTTATTGCAGAGACAAATGAAGGAGTAAAATTTTCCTTGAAAGCTTCAACAATACTTTCATTTGTCTTTCCATATATTCTCAAATTCTCATGTATTTTTGCAGTTAAATGAATACCATAATCAATTCCAAGGCCAAGAAGCATTGCGTTTACAAAAGAAGTAATAATATTAATTTGCTTAAAAAGTAATACTATAATTCCAAGACTTGTACCCATGGCAAGTATCATCGAATAAAACAAGAATAACATAGTCTTAGAGCTACCGTATGAAATTAATAGTAGAAGCGATATACCAACAAGAGAAACAATTGTTGTAATTTGAAAGTCTTTTGTTACTTGCTTATTTCCTATATAATTATTCATAGCAGAACCACTAAATAGAATATTTGCTTCAAACTCTTTTGACAATTTACTAGCTATATTTTTTAAATCTGGAATTGCTTTGTTTAGAAAATCAATATCTGTTACAGGTTTACTCATGGAAAAATTCATTAATATTACATTTCCATCATTCGAAATTAAATAGTATTTTTTTATACCACTTCTTGACAAAAAACTATTAGCATATTCCGACACCGTAGAAATAGCTATTCCCAAGTTTCTCCAAAATCTAAAATCTATCGCAGACCTTGGTTCAACATTTATGACTGCATTATAGTAATTTAAAACATTAGTCAAACTATTTTCATCAATAGTGAAAATTCCATATTTTAGCATCGTTTCAGGATCGTCAAATGCTTCTGCCTTTGATATATACGGTGTTTCTTCAAATGCATCCTTTAATTTTTCAACAAACTCATTTACATTGATCTTTTTATTTTCCAATTCAATAACTAAAAGCAAGGTATTTGAAACAACTTTTTCATTTGTAAATTTAACCATATCTTTAAACTCCGGTATTTTTTCTGGAGCAAGCTCAGTAAGTTCCGCATTAACTTTTAAATTCAATAAGCTATATATCCCAAATAATAGACCAATTAGTGATAGTATAAGAATAAAAAGAGAGGACTTCTTTAATAAAAACTTTGCAAATCTTTCAATCAATTATTTCACCCCCAAAATAAAGAGCGAAAATGAAAAAAGTCTTAATAAGGTTATATATTTTCTTGAATCATATTCAAGATTATAATAGTTTGAAAACAAAAAGGGAATAAAATACGAAAACCTTGAATCAATCAAAATATGAAAATAAATTCCTATTGTAAAAAACAAATAGCATAATAGTGGAGTAAATGAATAAATCCACAATCTTGAAATTTCAGAAAATAAGAATTGTTTACCTTTTATAGATGAAAACAAACTTAAAACTAAAAAGTAAAAAATAAAAAATTTTACTACAAAGGGTGATAAAGTAAAATAATTTACACGCAATATAAACGACGAAAAAACATACACAATCAAAAACTCCAAAAAGACTATTAACTTATACTTTTCATTCTTCATGAATTTTCACTCCATACTTTTTTAATAACTCAATGGAAATAGGATTTAAATCTTCTGGATCTAAAAACATCTTCTTGCCTTTTAAAGAGTAAAACAATATTTTTCCAAATTTTTCATCGCTTTTTGCAATTTCCACAATTGGCATGTAATAAAAAACGATATCTTTAAATTGCAAAATGTCAATTTCAGAAGTTCCCCACCAATATTTCTTAGATATTGTTTTCTCAAAATAGTCTACATTAAAAACCTTAAAAAAATACTTAACTTCCTCAAGTTTTTGTATACTTTCAACTAAGAAAGGACTTTTACCATATATTTTTGTTTCAGACAAAATCTTCTGCAAAATAAGCTGTTTTTTTAAATTAGAAAAAAATTTGCTATAAGGATTAGTAAAATAAAAATAAGGTGGAGATTGTATCTCTACAATCTCCATATTTTTCTGATATACAAATGCAATAGTTAAAATCAAAGCCAAATTTATTAAAGTAATTAAAAACGCAACAAATGCTATTTTCATCTTTTTTCAATAAAGTACTGAATTGCTCTTTTTATATAAGGATCATCTAAATTTACATCAGTAATTTCTTTTGTATAGTCCACCACTTCTTCTTCATGAGCAACATTATCTGTTGCTTCTTGTGTTACATAAATATTTGGCTCAATACCAACTCTGTGAATATCATTTCCACTTGGAGTCTTATAATGTGCAATTGTAATAAACAACACCCCACCATTACTTAGTGGAAACCCCTGTTGAACTGAACCTTTTCCAAATGTCTTTTGACCTATAACTACCGCTCTATTATTTTCTTTTAACGCTCCCGTAACTATTTCTGAAGCTGAAGCTGAACCACCATTAACAAGAACAGTTATTGGAACCTTTGGAAAATCATTTCCCTTACTTACATAGCGCTCAATACTTCCAACTCTAGGTTCTACTGTAACCACCAATTTCCCAGCATCTAAAAACATACTTGCAACATCAATAGCACTATCTAAATACCCTCCAGGATTATCCCTTAAATCAAATATTAATGCAACAACTCCTTTTTCATATATTTTGCTCAATGCTTCTTCAAGCTTCTTAGAAGATGGTTGATTAAACTGTGTTAGTCTAACATAACCTATCCTTCCTATTTGAGTTTCCACAAAACCGTATTTTACAGGAGTAATCTTTATTATTTCTCTTGTGATTTCAAATTCCAAAACTTCTTCTCCTCGCAAAATTGTAAGCTTAACCTTTGTTCCAGGTTCTCCTCTCATCCTATTAACAGCTTCAATATAACTCATTTCTTGAACCGAACTTCCATCAACACTAATTATTAAATCTCCAGCTTTTAAACCAGCTCTCCAGGCAGGTGTACCATACATAGGACTTATTATCTTTATTGCCTTGCTATCTGCATCGTATGTAACTTCAATTCCAAGCCCACCATATTCACCTTTATTTTCAATCTCTTTTTCTTCATATACATCTTTGTTGTAATAATAGCTAAAATCATCACCTAATCCTTTAACAAGACCATCTATACCATAATCAATTACCTTATTAATATCTGCTTTGTCAATTTCATAATAGTAATTTAATATATAATAAAGTGTTTCTGCAAGTGGTGTCAGATTATCCTGAAAATTTTTATCCGTTGTAGCACCCGATAAAACAATAGTACCAACCAGAATAGAGATAATAACAGCAGTTATAACTATAAAATTCTTCTTTTTCATTTAATACACCTCCTACTTTTTAAGAACCTTGGTAGCAAACACCAAATACGTTGTATGAGCTACCATTCTATCGAAAGGTCTCAACCTTTCAGGATTTGGCTTGTATCTTCTCATAAGATTTTCCCAAACTTCTACATCTATAAAAGGATATTCATATAGTTTTTCCAAAACCTCTTGAACTTGATTTGTAGTAGGGCAGATTATTCCCATCTTTCCTCCACCTTTTAATGCTTGCCAACATTGCTCAATATAATTGTGCGGATCAGGAACATCCAACATTAAAGCGTCAACATTTACTTCATCAAAACCTCCTGAAATATCCCTTAATTTTAGCTCAACATTGTCTATTAATCCCCAATATTCTAAATTCTTCTTAGCTAAGTTGTAAAAATCTTCTCTTCTTTCATATCCATATACTTTCCCATCTTTTCCAACAATTCTTGCAAAAGCCCCACACATCGCTCCACTACCAACACCTGTATCAATAACTCTATCGCCAGGTTTAATATCAAGTTTAAACAAAATATATGATGCATCTTTAGGGTATATAATTTGAGTTCTTCTTTTCATATTAAAAATAAGATCAATATAAGTTGGCTTTAAAATATAAAAGACCCTATTATTTTTTCCAAAGACAATTGTATCTCCATATTCTTTTCCTATAAGCTCATCCATATCAACATGTCCAAGATGTGTCCCTTTCTTTTTACCAGCCTCAACTGTAATAATAATCTTACTTCCATCATCTCCATACAGTAAAACCTTATCTCCTTCTTTAATCAAAATGTATTCCTCCCTAAAATTCTATTTTATAACCAACCTCTAAAGGAATCGTCCCAATCTTTTCATCTTCAATATAATATACAGCATATGAAAATCCTACAAAAAAGTTTTTAAAATAATACCTTACTCCAGCTAAAACTGAATAGCCAATAGAATTAAGTTTAAAATCACTAGAAAACACTGCCCCACCTTTTCCATAAGTTGTAAAAATACCAAACGATGTCTTAATATTATATTTTCCAAAACTTTGTAATACAAAATTATTTGTTCCTATATAACCAAGAGATATCCCAAATTCTGTATCATTATTTACAGTTAGTGGAAAATCTAAAAAGACACTGTAAAAACTACTAGTATTTGAAGAATCTATTGTAAAATTCCATCCAGCATATGGTTCAAAATCAAAAGAAAAAGCTAAAGATGCAAGTATAACTAACAAGAAAAAGTATAACTTTTTCATAAAATCATCCCCCTATTTCATTCTTTAACTGCTGAATTTTTTCTGTATCAATGTAAATCCTTTCAAATGTACTATCTCCAACTGTTATACTCAAAGGACGCTTGGTTAGTGTTGGAATATCTTTAAATCTTACACTGAAATTGCCAAGGGAATAAATTAACTTAGCGATTGAAGGAGCATTTAAAGTAGTTTCAGGCCTTAATTCTTTTAAAATCGAATTCAATTTAAAGAAATCAAATATTTTTAATCCTCTCTCACTCAATACATTAAATAATTCATCAAAATTACTTGCATTTACATTGAGCTTTTTTGCAGCACTTGCAATCTTTCCAGTGTCAACTACTACATAATATTTATAATTGGAATCTACATTGAACATTTCACCAAGTATTTTTAAAGCAAGTATTGGACTTGAAAAATTAATTTCCTGTTTTTTTTCTGGATCAAATGTGTGATTTTTTATCTTTAAAATATTGACTGTTCTTTTTGAACCATTAACAACAACATAAAAACCTTCCTCATTGGATTTGTCAATGAACAAATATTGACTTACATAAGAAAGATTAAATTCCTCATTATTTTTAACGGAATAAATTTTCCAAAAAAATGCTCCTATAATCCCTGCTATTATAACTAAAGTAAGCACTATCCAAATCCATCCGGTATTTCTTCTCCTTCTTCTCATATTGAACCTCCCTTTCTCTTCCTTATCAATTCATTCCAGGATTCTATGCTTTCTTTTAAAATAAATAAATTCCTCTCAATAGCATAAATTAACTTGTTCCTAAGAACCTCAAAATATCCCATTTCAATATCTTTAAATGCTATTTCTCTTAATTTATTAACATTTGGATAGTTTCTTGTCTCTTCCAATGAATCAGCTAAAAATAAAAGCTTTCCATATATTCCAAAATTCTTATAACCAGATGTATGATATCTAACGGCATCTAAAAGCTCTTCATCATCAACATTAAATCTAAATCTTAAAAACTCAGCAGCAAGTTTGCCATGAAGCAATATTGGATGTAATTTTTCTTCATCAGTTAAAGATAAATTATACCCTCTTGCAAGTTTTAAAAGTTTTCTTTGATTGATATCTCTAAAAATGTCATGTGCATATCCAATAAATTCTGCAATATTTTCATCTAACCCATGAACTCTTGCAAGAGTTTTTGCAAACTTTGCAGTTCCTTCAACATGTAAAAGCCTATCTTTGCTAACAAGCAAATTTACTACATTCTTTATTTCATCTATATCTACTATCAATCATACACCTCCTTGTAGACATTTTCAACTGTATAATACCTTTCAATATACTCAACAATACTTTCAATACTTTTATATGCATGAGATTTATTTATACTTACCAAAGAAATACCCAACGTAATAAAATCTTTTGAATCCTGGTCGGCAATTTCTACAACAGAAATATTAAAATTACTTCTTAAATCATTTATTAGTCTTTTAACAATTGATCTTTTCTCTTTTAAAGATTTAATACCAAATATTCGTAAAGTAATCTCCAAATAACTTGCAGGCATCTTATAACTCCTCAATTGTAAAGTTATCATTCGTATATATACATATTTCACTTGCTATTTTAATTGCTTCAAGTGCTATCTCTTTTGCACTTAAATCTGTATGCCTTAAAAGCGCCTTTCCTGCTGCAATTGCATATGGAGAACCTGAACCAATTGAAGCAATATCATCTTCTGGTTGAATAACTTCACCTGTTCCTGAAACTATAAAAGTGTATTTTTTATCTGCTACAAGAAGCATTGCCTCCAACCTTCTTAAGACTCTATCAGTTCTCCAATCTTTTGCGAGCTCTACAGCTGCTTTTAATAAATTTCCTCCCCATTCCCTGTATTTTGCCTCAAATCTATCAAAAAGTGCCATTGCATCCGCAACAGAACCGGCAAAACCTGCAAGAACATTACCATCTCCCATCTTTCTAACTTTTTTAGCATTTCCCTTTAAAATAGTATTACCATATGTAACTTGTCCATCTGAAATCATAACAACCGAATCATTCCTTCTAACACACACCACAGTAGTCGAACGCCATTTCACAATTCCACCTCCACACTTGCCTTTTTTAACCTATTCATGACTGATAATAATATTCCTTTTTCTTCAAAAGCCTCTATAAAAGCAACATTGAAATTAGACCTATCAAATTCTCTCAGCACTTTAAACAAATTTTGAGCAATTGAATAAGGTTCTGATAATTTTCCAAGGATCATTATACGATCATCAGGATAAAATTTTTTATGTTCTTCAGGACATATAAAAACACCATTTTCACTTAATGCTTTCTTTATAACTTTCTCTCTTTGAACTTTATTGAACCTATACACTGGTTTTTCTGGCGCATAATGCCTATATTTCATACCAGGAGCTTTTGGATTTTCAACAGAACTTGCATCAATTACAAACTGTGGGATTTCAACTTTTCCAAAAATCGATTCAAGTTGCTCTATTGTTATAGGTCCAGGTCTTAATACGATAGGAATTTCAGATGTTAGATCAATAATTGTAGACTCAAGCCCAAATTCTGAATTTCCAGCATCAATAATAAAATCAATTTTCCCGAAAAGATCTTCAATAACTGCTTGAGAATCCGTAGGACTTGGTTTTCCTGATAAATTTGCACTTGGTGCAGCTATGGGGCCAGCACATTTACATAATTTTCTTGCAACAGGATGTGCAGGAATTCGAACTCCAACTGTTTTGAGCCCAGCCGTAACATTTTTTGGCAAGTTTATTTTTTGTTTCAATACAAATGTAACAGGCCCTGGAGTTAACTTATTTATCGCCTCAAAATATTTTTCAGCTACTTCTGCAATCTCTAAAAGTTTTTCAAAGCTATCTACGTGAACTATTAATGGATTATCCTTTGCCCTACCTTTAACTTTAAAAATGTTGTCAACTGCTTTTTCTTCAAACGCACTTGCACCTAGACCA
>NZ_JAIHAP010000025.1:0-25316 GCF_020054775.1 Thermosipho sp. (in: thermotogales)
TAAACATGGATAAGATAGTAGATTTTTATGAAAAACATAGAAAAAAGCTACTAGTTCTTTTGATTTTAATTAACATTATATCACTTATTGGTGTATTTAGAATTCGTTTTAATACTGACTTTACTTTATTTATGCCTAAAAATTCAAAGTATGAAGATATATTGAACGAAATTGAAAAGGACTTTTCATCAAAAGATCAGATTAATTTACTGATTGAATTTAATGTTAATCCATATTCTTTAGAAGGAATTAGAAAGATAAGAGAATATGAAAATGAATTAAAGAAAATTGATGGAGTTGTAGAGATTGTATCTCCATTACCATCTGAGATTCCTGTCGGCTTTAGAAAAGTTGATGTAAGTCAGATAAATGAAAGTAATATAGACTATGTACTAAACTTTTTAAAAAAGATTTCTTCGGAAAATATAATAGAAAAAGATGGTAAATATTATTTAATGTTTTATATTTTTCCCAACAAAAGAGTTGTTTCTGAAATCAACAAAGTAATTGATGTTCCACACTATTTTGCAGGAACTTCATATTTGCAGGAAAAAATATTTGATTACTTGCTTTTTATAGTTTTGACGATACCACCACTTGCAATATTGACAATCTTTTTTGTTTTTAAATGGAGACTTGGAAGTAGAAAAGCTACATTTTTTTCTGTCTTTCCAGCTGGTATGGGTGCTTTATGGACAATGGGATTTATAGGATGGTACAAAGGTGAAATATCGGTGTTAAGCATACTAGCACCTATTTTTACAATTGTTATGGGAAGTGCAGATGGTCTTCATTTCGTTTCTCATTTTATGGACATAAAAAAAGTTGAAAGTGATAATAAAAAAGCACTTTCAAAAGCACTGGAAAGCACCGGAATAGCAATGATTTTGACAACAATAACGACTGTAGTGGGATTTTTATCGTTGATATATGTAAATTCAGATTCTCTTGCAGAGGTTGCTTTTTTTAGTTCTCTGGGTATTTCCTTTGCAGCAGTTGCAACATGGTTATTTTTACCAATTATTTTATTAAATGCAAAATTAAAAATAAAAGAGGATAAAAGTAAAATAGGTATGTTCCTTGAAAATTTAATTGGAAAAAAATCAATTTTAGTTTCAATTTTGCTGGCATTAATTTTTGCTCCAGGGGCATTTTTCTTAAATTCAGAATTTTATATGATAGATATGTATAAGAACACGACTCAGGTAAAGAAAAATATTGATAAAGTAAGTGAAATTGCAGGGATTTCTGTACCTGTTTTTGGATACTTTAAAGCAGAAAAAATAGTATCACCAGAAATCGCAAATCAAGTTTTGCAATTTGAAGAAAAAATAAGAGAAAAAGACATAAAAGCAGTTTCGGTTTATGATTTAATGAAAAATATCAACGAAAAAATTCTTGGAAGAGAAGGCTATCCACCAAATATTGTCCAGGCTGGTCTTTTATTGAATTTAATGCCGGACGTTTATTCAAACTTTTTGAATATTAAAACATCTTCTGGAAGAATTTTGATATTTCCAAAGGAGATTTCAAAGCAAACATTAAACTACATAGAAAAGAGTGCACCGAGCTTTGTAAAAATTACCGGGATACCATATATAATGAAGGAGATGAACGAAATAATAGTTCCTCAGCAGATAGTTTCATTAATTTTGGCAGTAATATTTGTCTTTATAATTGTTTTGATAAGGATAAAAAATCTTAAGGAGGCGCTTATTTCAATATTGCCAATATCTTTGACGTTAATAGTATTATTCGGTTTTATGGGATATTTCAATGTTAAGTTGAGTATAATTACCGCAACTATGGGAAGCATTGTTGTTGGAGTCGGGATCGATTATGCGATCCATTTTATAGAAAGTTACAACTATAACTACAAGAAATTTAAGAATAAAAAACAAGCATTAGATGAAGCATTTAGAGTAACTTCAAAGCCTATTCTTGCTAATGCATTGGGGCTTGCAATAGGATTGAGTGTTTTATTGGTGTCACCATTTAAAATTCATGAATATTTAATTGGAATTATGTGGGTTTCAATGATTTCAAGCTCTTTATTTAGCTTGACGCTTTTACCAAGTTTATTATTTCTTGCAAAAGTAGAAAAAAATAGAGTATAATATAAAAAGGTATGGATGGATGGAAGGAAATATCAGAGATTTTAAAAAAAGAGGTAATATCCTCTAATCTTTCGTTATTGGAGTTTTCTAAAAGGGTTGGAATAGATATAAATACCTTCAGGAAATATTATGAAGGGAACTTTTCTGGGGAACCTTCTATTGTAGAAGAGCATCTTAGAAAGATAAAAGAGTTTTTTAATTTAAAAGAAGATTTGATAATGTTATATGAGCTGGGAAGTAGTAAAAGAATAAAAGATTCCAAAATTTCTAAGTCTAATTTGTACATATTTCTAATCTTTACTGTTTTTTTATTTATAGGTTCGGTTATTTTATTTTTAAATGTATATGAAACTCCCTTAGTAAGATTAAATTCGATAGGAGATGAGGTAAAAGTAAATGGTAAAGTGGTAAAAACTTTTTTTATGGATGAAGGAGAATATATAGTGGAAGGTCCTTCACTTTTGAAAAAGATTAATAAAGAGACGAAAAAGGTGGTTATGGAAAAATACAAGGTGGTGGTTGGATGGGAAAAGTAAGGCGTGTGGATTTAGTAAATTTGGTAATGTTTTTTTTCTCTTCGCAAGTTGAATATTGGCTGTCTGAGGTAGAGAATGAGTTAATAGAGAAATTTGGACCGATAGATTACAAATCTGATATATTAGATTTTGAAAAATATACTTTATATTACAACAAGGAGATGGGGGAAGGAGTAAAAGGAATATTATTGAGTTTTGAAAGACTTATACATCCTTATCAGCTTGCAGATATTAAAAATATGACAAACGAAATTGAACAGAGATATGCAGTAAAAGGTAATAGAAGATTTAACATTGATCCGGGATATATTCATCATATGCAATTTGTTCTTGCAACTACAAAAATGTGGCCTCATAGGATATATATAGGAAAAGGGATTTATGCAGAAACTACGTTAATGTATATAAATGGAAGATGGAAGGATTATGATTTTACTTATCCAAATTATAAAGAAGAAGAATATAAAAGAGAATTGGAAAAAATTAGACTGAAATATTTGGAAAAAAGAAAAAAATTTTTGAGGTGAAAATTATATGAATTTTTATGTTGATGTTTTAGGATGTCCAAAAAATGAAGCAGATTGTGCACTTTTAAAGGCTTATTTAGAAAAGAAAGGCAACAATATTGTTAATACCATTGAAGATGCAGATGCAGTGGTTATTGATACCTGTGGCTTTATTTTAGAAGCAAAAAAAGAATCTATTGAAGAAATACTTACTTATCTAGAATTAAAAAAAGAAAGAGATCTAAAAGTATACGTAACAGGATGTTTGGTTCAACGATATGGAGAGGAATTAAAAAAGGAGATACCTGAGGTTGATGGATGGTTTGGAATATTGCCACCTGAAAAGATAGCTGAAAATATTGGTAAAGAAAGTATAATACCTAAAAACCCGGAGCCTGTGTATGAATTTGGTGGCAGGGTTGATGAAAAGCAGTATGCATATGTTAAAATTTCCGATGGATGTGATAGAGCTTGTAGCTTTTGTACAATTCCACTTTTTAAAGGAAGCTTTAAGAGTAGAAAGATAGATGATATTGTAAAAGAAGTAGAATATCTCATTTTATCTGGTAAGAAGGAAATTATTCTTGTTGCTCAAGATACAACAGGATATGGGATCGATTTGTATGGAAAGCAAATGCTTCCTGAACTTTTGAAGAGAATTAATGATATACCTGGAGATTTTTGGATAAGAGTAATGTACATGCATCCTGATCATATAACAGATGAGATTATTGAAGCCTTTTCATATGACAAGGTTTTGAAATATTTTGATATACCAGTTCAACATGGGAGTGACAAGGTATTAAAACTTATGAACAGAACAAAAAAATCTGAGCATATATTAAAGCTGGTTGAAAAAATAAGGAAAAGGTATGAAGATGCGGTTTTGAGAACTAGTATTATCGTTGGCTTTCCTGGAGAAACTGATGAAGATTTTGAAGAGTTATTAGATTTTATAAAAATGGTTAGATTTGAGAGGCTTGGAGCATTTATTTATTCAGATGAAGAAGAAGCACCATCTTATCATTTTGAAGGAAAAGTTCCAGAGATAGTGGCTCAAGAAAGGCTTGATATTTTGATGGAAGAACAGTCTAAGATTTCTTTCGAAATAAATGAAAAGATGGTTGGAAAAACTTTTAAAGTGCTTTTTGATGAGGAAGAAGAAGGTGTTTTAATTGCAAGAAGCTATATGGATGCCCCAGAAATTGATGGTAATATTTTTGTTCCAGGAAAGTTTGAAGAAGGATTTTTCAAGGTAAAAGTGACCTCTGCTGATGTATACGATTTAGAAGGTAAAATTGTTGAGGAGTGAGTTTATGAACGTACCAAATTTTATAACCTGGGTGAGAGTAGTTTTAACGGCTATTATTGTTTTTCTTTTATTAAATGGTTTTTATTTAAGTGCTTTTGTTTTATTTTTAATAGCTTCTATTAGTGATTACTTTGACGGTTATTTTGCAAGAAAACTAAATCAGGTTACTAACTTTGGAAAGATATTTGACCAAATGAGTGACAAAATTCTTATTACTAGCATTTTAATTGTTTTTGTCCAACTTGGATTAGTTCCATCATGGATTTTAGTTGTTATAGTTTTCAGAGATACACTTGTAAGCACAGTAAGAATGGCAGCTGCATATGGAAACAAGGTTATTGCTGCAAATTATTTTGGAAAGCTAAAGACTGTTTCACAGATGGTTTGGACTATTGGTATTTTTTTACAACTTGTAGGCTTTGAAAGTTTGGTAATTTTCAATGTATTGCTTTCTTATTTAGTTGTGTTTTTAACCGTGGTATCGGGCTTGGTTTATATGGTACAAAATAAAGAGATATTAAAGGGGTGATTTTAATTTGCGTACCTTTATTGCTATCGATATAAATTCAGAGGTAAGAAGCATAGCAGAGGAAGTTATTGAAAAACTTAAAAAAATGGGCTTTAAAGCTTCATGGACAAGTCCTGAAAATTTGCATCTGACATTATTTTTTATGGGTGATTTAAGCGAAGAAAAGGTTGATTTACTTGCCCAACGTTTGCATAAAAGGTTGGCAGGTTTTCCTAGTTTTTCGTATGAAGTTTCTGATTTTGGGTTTTTTAGATTTAAACATTTACCGCGGGTATTCTTTTTGAAGGTTACCCAAGATAAAATTTTGCAAACACTTTATCTTGAAATGAGGTCTGAGCTGAAAAAGCTCAGGTTGTCTTTTGACGATAAGGGTAATTTTGTTCCACATATTACACTTGGCAGGTTAAAATTTAGTCCAGAAAATTGGGAAGAGTTAATAAAAGGTATTACTGTTCCTAAAACAATAGTTTCAGTTGACAAGGTGACGATATATTCGTCAACTTTAACTCCAGCTGGTCCTATTTATAAGTGGCTTTACAAGGTAAAATTTGAAGGAGGTTTGGAAAAGAATGAGCAATGATAATGCAAAAAAAAGAGAGGTTTTGAAAAAAGCTATAGGAAAGATTGAAAAAACTTACGGTAAGGGTTCAATAATGTTTTTGGGTGAAGAATCAAGTATACAAAATATTGAGACTATTCCAAGTGGTTCTGTTGCAATCGATATAGCATCTGGTGTTGGTGGATATCCACGTGGGAGGATAATTGAAATATATGGTCCAGAGTCAAGCGGAAAAACTACGATTGCTTTGCATGCTATAGCTTCGGCTCAAAAAAATGGGGGAGTTGCAGCATTTATTGATGCAGAGCATGCACTTGATCCTGTATATGCCCAAAATCTTGGAGTTAATGTAAATGATTTATTGATAGCTCAACCCGATTATGGTGAGCAGGCACTTGAAATTGTTGATGAACTTGTGAGAAGTAATGCCGTTGATATTGTTGTGATTGATTCTGTGGCAGCGCTTGTTCCACGTGCAGAAATAGAAGGTTCTATGGGCGATGTACAGGTTGGTCTTCAGGCTAGGTTGATGTCTCAAGCTTTGAGAAAACTTGCGGGTAATATAAATAAATCAAAAACAGTTGTGATATTTATAAACCAGACTCGTATGAAAATAGGAGTAATGTATGGAAATCCTGAAACTACAACTGGTGGGGTTGCATTGAAATTTTATGCTACTATGAGACTTGAAGTTAGAGGAATTGGAAAAATTACCGAGGGAAGCGAAAGTGTCGGAAATCAGGTAAGGGTAAAATTTGTAAAGAATAAAGTTGCTCCACCATTTAAAGAAGCAATTGTTGATATTATTTACGGAAAGGGTATCGTAAGAGAAAATGAATTATTTAATATTGCAGTCGATGAGCAGCTTATAACAAGACGTGGAAGTTGGTTCTCATATGTTGATTTGAAGGGTGTAGAGCATTCACTTGGACAAGGTAAAAATAATTCAATTGCATATCTTTTAGAACATCCTGAATTGTTGGACGAAATAGAAGGAATAATAAGAGAAAAGCACGGTTTAATTAAGAAGGGTGAAGAAAAAGCCGATGAGAAAAAAGAATCCGATAAATGATGCATTAAGACTTTTAAAGTTTAGAATACGTTCTGAAAAAGAGATTTATTTTAGATTAAAGGATAAAGGGTATAGTGATGAAGAAATAAAAAAAACAATTGAGGAACTAAAATCAAAAGGTTTTTTAGATGATGAAAAATTTGCATATCTTTATGCTTATGATTCTTTGACTTTGAAAAAAAAGGGACCATTTTTGATTAAAAGAGAGCTTTTAAACCTTGGAGTTGATGAATACATAATTGATGATGCAATTTCAAAAGTTTTATCTGAAGTTGATATTGAACAGATAAAAAGAGAATTGGTAAAAGATATGGATGCAAGAAAAGCTAGAGAATACTTATATAGAAGAGGATTTGGAGGTGAATAAAATGTTGATATATATATTAACATTTGTTGGTGTTTTTGTTGGAGCTTTAGTTGGTTATGTAGTAGCTAAAAGAAAAATTGAAAAAGATTTGTTATTAGCTAAAAAAGACGCAGAACATATTATCAAAGAAGCTGAAAAAGAAGCAAGTGAAATCAAGAAAAAGGCCGTTATTGAATCAAGAGAGGAACTTCACAAGCTTAGGGAAGATTGGGAAAAAGAGAAAAAGGCTCGTGAAGAGGAATTAAAGTACGCTGAAGAAAGACTTATTAAAAGAGAAGAAATGGTTTCAAAGCGTGAAGAACTTTTAGATAAAAAAGAAAATTATATAGAAGAGCTGAGAAAAGAATTGGAAGAAAAACAAAGAGAGTTAATTGAGAAAGAAAAAGAAATTGAAGAAAGTTTTGAAAAACTTGCAGGTATTACTCCAGAGCAGGCAAGAGAAATTGTCTTAAATGAAGCGCGTGAAAAGTATGAGTATGAAATTGCAAAGGTTTATTCTCAAATTAAGACAAGGTATGAAGAAGATGCTGAGAAATATGCAAAAAAGGTTATAGCGGATGCAATTCAAAGGTATGCACCTGAGTATTCTGGGGAGGTAACAGTAAGTACCGTGATGCTTCCAAATGATGATATGAAGGGAAGACTTATTGGTAGAGAAGGTAGAAATATAAGAGCATTCGAAAAGGTTACAGGTGTAGATTTAATTATAGATGATACACCAGAAATGGTTACAGTAAGTTGTTTTAATCCATTGAGAAGGGAAATTGCAAAAAGAACAATTGAAAAGTTGGTTGCAGATGGAAGGATACATCCTACAAGAATTGAAGAAATGTACGAGAAAGCAAAAGACGAGGTTGAAAGAATAATTAAAGAGTCAGGTCAGGAAGCAACATTTGTAACAGGTGTTGGAGGATTACATCCAGAAATAGTAAAACTTTTAGGTAGATTGAAATTTAGAACAAGTTATGGCCAGAATGTGTTGAATCACTCTATAGAAGTTGCACTTATTGCTGGTTTATTAGCCTCAGAACTTGGGTTGAATGTAGAAATGGCAAAACGTGGAGGACTATTGCATGACATAGGTAAAGCACTTGATCATGAAGTTGAAGGCTCACACACTATTATTGGTGCTGAAATATTAAAGAGATATGGTGAAAAGAAAGAAGTTATTAATATGATAATGGCTCACCATGGTGAAGAAGAGCCGATGACCCCAGAAGCTGTAATTGTTGCAGCTGCAGATGCATTATCTGCTGCAAGACCAGGCGCAAGAAGAGAAGATGTTGAAAATTATATTAAAAGGCTTATTAAACTTGAAGAGATTGCAAAAAGCTTTAAATATGTTGAAAATGCATATGCGATTCAAGCTGGTAGAGAAGTAAGGGTTATAGTACAACCAGATAAAGTTGATGATGTTTTAGCTGATAAATTGTCCCACGACATTGCCATGAAGATCGAAGAAGAGCTGCAATATCCAGGAGTTTTAAAAGTTGTGGTAATTAGAGAAAAACGAAGTGTAGCTTACGCAAAGTAATGAAAATCCCCCTTCATGAAAAGAAGGGGGATTTTTTCTTATCTGTTATTATATGCTTCAATTGCCTTTGCCATTATATTAATTGCATCTTTTAGTTTTTCAGATTCAAGTACATATGCGATTCTAATTTCACTCTTTCCAAGTCCTTTAGTTGCGTAAAATCCAGAAAGAGGCGCCACCATTGTAGTTTTTCCATCTACATTAAATTCTGAGAGCATCCATTTGATAAATTCTTCTGAATCATCTACAGGAAGTTTGGCGGATAGATAAAATGCACCTTGAGGTTTATGAGCAATAATTCCTGGAATTTTACTAATTTCATCGTATGCCACATCTCTTCTTAATCTGTATTCATTCATGGCATTCTTCATATATTCTTCATCTGAGTTTAACAAACCAATTGCTCCGTATTGAGTAATTTCAGGTGGGCAAAGCCTTGCTTGGGCAAGTTTTAATGCAGCAGCATAAAAATCTTTATTTTTGGTTACAAATGTTCCTATTCTTGCGCCACATGCGCTGTATCTTTTTGATAAACTATCTACAATAATCAAGTTATTTTCTCTTAGTTCTTCAAATTCAAACATTGAAATTGCTTTTGTGTTATCAAAAGTAAATTCTCTATATACTTCATCGGATATAACTACTAAATTGAATTTTTTTGCAATATTTGCAATTATTTCTAGTTCTTCTTTAGTATAAACAACACCTGTAGGGTTTGACGGGTTGGAGAATAATATTGCTTTAGTCTTAGGTGAAATTACTTTTTCAAAGTCATCCATTGTTGGCATTCTATAGCCGTTTTCTGGTTTTGCAGTTACTGGGACAAGCTTAACATTAAGGTATGCGGCAAAGCCAGCATAATTTGCATAGAATGGCTCAATAACAATTACTTCATCACCTGGATCACATACAACACCTAATGCAAATAATATTGCTTCGCTTCCTCCATTTGTAACCATGATCTCGTCAGGTTCAACATTTATATTCCATTTATGATAGTATTCAGCAAATTTTTCTCTGAGGGGTTTTATGCCTTGAGAGTGAGTATATGCAACTACCTCTGTTTTGAATTTTTGAATATATTCATGCCACTGTTTAGGGGTTTTAATATCAGGTTGGCCTATATTAAGATGATATACATGTATTCCCTTAGCTTTTGCTGCGTCTGCATAAGGTACAAGCCTTCTTATAGGACTTGCTGGAACATTTTGAGCCCTTTTGGATATCATTTTACTCCTCCTCCTTAATGTATGTTATGCTTTCATTTAAAACATTGTATTCTTCAGGTTTTTTATTTCCTCTAATTTTAATATGGGCAAAAGTTTCAAAAAATTCAGTGTTTATTATTTCGTATCCTTTATAGTGCAAATCTTGCATTGCTTTTCCATACTCATCGTACCCAACTTTAATTATGTAAACTGGTACGGGTACAAGTGTTGTTACTTTTAAATTAGAAATTAATTCATCTACGGTTGACGAATAGGCATCAATAAGGCCTCTAACGCCGAGTTTTACTCCTCCAAAATACCTAGTTACGACAACCGCAACATTTAAAAGATCATATTTTTTTAAAACACCTAAAATCGGCCTTCCGGCAGTTCCAGAAGGTTCACCATTGTCAGAAGAAAATTCTATTATTTGGTTATTTTCAATTACTCTATATGCAGGGCAATTGTGAGTTGCATCATTATATTTTTTAGAAATCTCTCTTATAAATTCTTTAGCTTCTTCTTGGCTTTCAATGTGCGAAAGAGTGGCAATAAATATAGAGCGTTCTATATTTTTTTTGTGTTCATGTACTCCAAATATTGTTTTATATTTTATATAATTCATATTGTCTTACTTAACACCTCTTTATTATCCAAATCATATATTGTAATTTTAGGAGTATTTGAAAGATCAATAATCATATATGTTTGAGGGAAACCTCCTTTAGGCAAAGAAAGACTACCCGGATTTGCAATTATTATTCCTTCTTTTTCTTCAATTTTAGGAATATGGGTATGCCCATGTAGAATTATTCTAACATTATGATTTTTTGCAAAGCTTGTAACATCAAAATTGTCATTTTCAATACTTTCACCATGAAAAAGATAGATTGGAATATCTTTAAAAAATTCCATAGTTTTCTTTGGCATTTCCTGCAAACCTAAAACCTTAACATCAACGTCTGCATCACAATTACCCCTTATGTAGTTGATGTTAAATTTTTTAAGCTCTTCTACAAGTTCTTTTGGATTATAGCCTTCTGGAAGAGGATTTCTTGGGCCATGGTATAAAACATCTCCGAGATGGAATATTTCATCAACTTGTTCTGCAATTTTTTTGATTTTATTCCAATAATATACTGAACCGTGAGTATCTGAAATAACTAGTACTTTCACTATTTCACCCCTTAATAAGAATATAACAAATATTTTTTTAATAGGCACTTTTGTAAAATTCTTTATTTTAGTAAAAAATAGGACAAAAATATATAGAACTCTATTTTTTTAAGCTTTGTGCAATTTTACATGCCAGTTCAACGTTGTTCTTTAAGAGAACTATATTTGATTCAAGAGTTTTTCCATTTGAAAGTTCTACAAGTCTTTTTAGCATGTAGGGGGTAACTTCTTTTCCGTGAATGTCTTTTTCTGCTATCTCTTTTTCGATTGTTTTTATATAACCTTCTATTTCATTATTATCTAAAACATAGTCTTCTGGAATTGGATTTGCAACCAAAATTGCACTTTCTAATTTAAGTTTATTTTTTTCATTAAAAATATTAGCAATTTCATCAGCGTTTTCTACCTTATATATTTTTTCTTTTGAAAGTCTGTTGTAAAATATTGGGAAATATTCAGTTTTGTATCCCACAGTTAAGACCTGAAAAGTTTCTAAAAATTCAAGTGTTTTCTTTATATCAAGTATTGATTTACAACCTGCCGAAACCACAATTATATTTGTTTTTGAAAGTTCTATAATATCTTGTGAAACATCCCATTCTCCTCTATGTACTCCACCGATGCCACCTGTTGCAAATACTTTTATTCCTGCAAGACTAGCAATCTTTGCAGTGGAGCTAACAGTAGTTGCAGCAGATTTTTTCATTGCAATAGCGTAGGAAATTTCTCTTGTCCCTACTTTTATTGGATTATCATCTACAAGTTCTATTAGTTGTTCTTTTGAAAGGCCTACTATAACTTTACCTTTTAATATACCGATTGTTGCAGGAACACAACCATTTTCGTAAACAATATCTTCAAATTCTTGTGCTACTTTGAGATTTTCCGGATATGGAAGACCATGAGCTATTACTGTGCTTTCTAGTGCAACAATTGGTTTGTTTTCTTCAAGAGCCTTTTGGACTTTTTCTGAAATAAACAAAGTTACACCTCCGTTATTTTACCTCTATTTCTTTTGAAAACTTTAAAACGTTATTTACACTCATTACATTCACCTTTATCACGTAATTTCCTTTTTCAAGTTTTCCAATATTGAGCTTGTATGTTGGGATTGTAAATGCTTGGGTGACCATTTCACCCTTTTTGGGTTCATTTAATACAAGGTTGATTAAGATCTGGTTTTCTTTTATTTCATAATTTTCAAGTTCAAGTGAATATCCTCCAGTTTTTTTGAGCCCCATTGATACGACAATAAAAATATCGTCGTTGGTTGAAAATGTGTCTTTTAAGACTATCTTATTTTCTATAGTAAAGACGTAAATTCCCATTTCTCTAAATTGTGGTGTCATAATTTCACCTATTTCTACATTTTTTGTTATTTGCTTTTTGTCAATTTCATAATTTCCAATTATAACGGTAGCGTTTTTAGGACAAATTATTAGATAAGAAGGAATAATAGAATAGTTTCCTTTTCTTAATGTTTTAATAGTATAGTTATGTTCTTCATTGTTGAATCTAATTAAAATTTTAGTAGTTTCAATAGCACTTTTCGGTGTAAAGTACCAACCTTTTATTATATATCCCTTTTCTTGGTCATTTTCAAAAAGTTTTAAGTAGTAAACCATGTTGCTTTTTGTTCCTTCATATTGGAATAGATTATCTGGTAGTTCTTTGTCTACAGGGTAGATAAAAACAGAGTTTGAGAGAATAATTATACTAAAAATAGTTAAAAATAATGAAAAAAGTTTTTTCATAAATTTCACCTCCTATGTTGATTATATCATAAAGTAAATTCCCCACAATGCGGGGAATTTACTCTAAATGTTAGATATTAATTCTTCTAATATTTTTAACACTTCATCTGGTAATTTATCTTTCCCAGAATTTTCTACTTCTTTTGTTTTAACAAATTCTATTCTTCTTTTGAAACTTTCTTTTAATGATTGAATATAGTTAATGTCATTCATGTCAGGTTCAAATCCTTCTATACGTGTTATGTAGAAATCTCCAAACCATTTATACCATTTTAAAGAGCCTTCTACTACTTTTTCTACAAGCGATATTGTCAGTTCTTTTGGGATTTTTTTATCTAAAAAGTAACCGGTATTTAAGATGTATCCTTCTACCCCTTTTACAAAGAGTAATTTGAATTTTTGGTAATCCTCGGAAAGTGGATAAGTTCTAAATGGATTTGCGTATGGCTCAAATACCAATGCATTTGGGTCAACACCATCATCCAATTTTTCAGCAGATGTTCTTTTTGTAGTAAGTAATGCGCCCATGGTTGAAGAGAGTACTGGATTTTCTATTTTAACTATAGGTGGAAGTGTTGGATCTTTCATAAGCCAGAATATAGCATTAATCTTAGAATCTATTTTATTAACCCTATTTGGTGACCAGAGCTTAGATTTTATTGCACGTCCATTTCCGTTTCTAATATCCTCCATTATGGGTACTATGTTTCCGTTTTCATCCATCGTTGCCCCGCAATTTTGAATAGTAAGGAGGTATTTATTATCTTCCTTGGATGTTGGATAATCTGCAGTTTTATCAAAATAAGATGGTTCAAGTGCTATTGAAGATAAATCTTTGGTTGATATAATGAAGGCATCATCGTGTAAAATAGTTACATCATAATTTTTATGTTTTGCGTGTGTAAGTGTTGATTTTCCTGAACCAGATAAACCAAAAAATGCAGCAACAAAATCTGTTTTTTCATTTTTTAATCTTTTTAATCCACCATGGCAGGAAGCATATCCATTTCTATTTGCAATGCTCCATGCAAGGGTTAAAGTTCCTTTTTTGAATTCTCCAAAATATCTCATTCCAAGTATAGCAGCACAGTTATGTTGAGGATCAAAAATAGCGAGTCCTAATGGATAATCTGGATGTTTCCAATCAGGATCTGCAAAAACATAGATATCACCTTCATTAAAAACATGGGACTCATTATACATTTTTTCGTATTCCAAGGAAAGGTATTGAAAATTCAGTAACCAGTTATATAACAAATTTTCATGTCCTTCTGGAATTAGTAAGTGATTTTTAACCATAAACTCTTTAGAAAGTCCAGTAAAAGATATTCCGTGATACATCTTTTTGTGTCTAGAGTTGTAAACTGCTTCTCTTACAATTTCTTCGTATTTTTTATTGTCTATATTTGGATCCCCGATGATCCTTCTACCTGCTGCATACCTTCCAGTGACAGCACCATCATTGAAGAGAAGAACTTTTGTATCTTTATCAAGGCCTAAAAGTTCTGGTTGGTAAACTTTCCAACTTGTAACTATTGTACCAGGAGAATTTTTAGCAAGCTTGTATGCTTCTTTTGGGCTTGTAATGATTTCGACATTGTTGCCATAGAATGCTGTTTCAATTGTAACTCTCATTCTAGAAAAGAGTGAATTTTCCTTTGATATTTCATTGATTTTGAAATATTGTTTTGTTGCCAACACCATCCCTCCCCTCTGACAAGGGAAATTATAACAGTAAAGTTGAGAGTATAAAAATACATAATTGAATATTATAAATTAGAAAATGAAAGAATAAAAATTATTTGGAGAATTTTTGTCTGAAAATAAAAGAAGATAACTAATTTTAAAAAACTTCAGATTTTGAAAAAATTAAATCAGGGAGATTAAAGAGAGGAATATTAACTTGGAGTGGATAGAGAAAAGATTAATGATTGGAACAATACTTTAATTATTTGTGAATCTTAATAAAAAGGCTCCATTTATTTGAAATGGAGCCTTAAAATTTAAAAAGATAAAAAGTTAACTACTGTAGGGTAGCTTTTCCTATCTTTTTTATAGGCAAGTCACTCTTTACATCGTTTCCTATTACTAAAATTAGCTGGTGAATTGGAGAGTGTTGGATATTAAAGATCTTTAAACCTAAATTTTTTGTGTAAGTTGGATTTTCTTTGTAGTTTGATAAAGCAAGTACAAAATTTCCCTTTGATGTTTGTTTTTTGATTTCATTCCAAAGAATTTTTTCTCTTTCAAGATCAAAATCTTTCCAACCAATAAGATAAACATCTCCAGATTTAGGTAATAATGCCTTGGTAGCTTTTCCTACCATGCCAATTACCATTGTTGGTGGAATTGGAATTTTGTTGTTTGTATTGTAAAGTGAAGCATTTCCACTTGCAACTTTTATATTAGAAAATTCACAGGCATCTTTCAATCCTTGCATCATGGCAGCTAGCCCTTTAGGCTCTTCATCAGGATCTCCATAATTTATACAATCGGTTATAGCAAGTGGTTCGGCACCTACAGCTAGTGTTTTTCTAACGCTTTCAATAACAGCAATAAAAGAACCCCAATATGGACTAACTTTTCCAATGTCTGCTCTGCTATGTGTAAGAAGAGAATAGTATATATCTTCATCTTTTATTCTCATGAGAGCAGCTCCATATCCTGGTTTAATTATTGTATCAGTTCCAACCATATAATCATATTGAGTGTAAACATAGCTTGCATCAACAGGTGAAAATGTAAGATCTATATTTTCTGGAAGTTCATCTTTTTCAAATTCATATATTTCTTCTTCAGGAGCATTTGAAAGTAATTTTGCAGGAACTTTCAAAATGGTCTTGCCATTGTGTCTTACATGGTATATACCATCATCCGTAACTACTCCAACAATTGCTCCGAATAGTAAGTGATCCTTAGCTATTTCTAGTATTTTTTCTGCTTTTTCTTTTGATGTTATTACTGCCATTCTTTCCTGGCTTTCACTTATTAATATTTCTATTGGTTTCATGTCAGGTTCCCTTAGTGGAAGATTTTCTAGGTCTATTATTGCTCCAAAACCACCTTTTGCCACAAGCTCTGAAGTAGCAGAAAGAACACCGCCAGCACCAAGATCTTGTGCGCCTTCTACAAGGCCTTCTTCTACCATTTTTAAAAATGCTTCAATGAGTTGTTTTTCTGCAAATGGATCACCAACTTGAATAGAAAGTTTAGTTGCTTTTTCACCGGTAAGGTCTTCTGAAGCAAATGAGGCGCCGTGAATTCCATCTCTTCCTGTTGCTCCACCAAAAATTACAATTACCTGTCCTTTTCTTGTCGCTTTAGAAGTAATAATATTTTCTTTTTTTACTATACCTGCTGCCATAACGTTAACAAGTGGATTATATTTATATGTGTCACTGATTCTTAGTTCTCCGCCAACAGTTGGAACGCCTATTGAATTTCCATAATCGGCTATTCCTTCAATTATTCCGTCTATTATCTTGTGCATATGTAAAGAATCAAGAATAGCAGTAGGCCTTGCTCCCATTGCAAGTATATCTCTTATTATCCCTCCAACACCAGTTGCAGCTCCGTTATAAGGCTCAATTGCGCTTGGATGGTTATGACTTTCAATTTTAAACGATATATAATACTTATCATTTAGAGGTACAAGACCTGCGTTTCCCGATTCCTCACTTACAAGTGGGAGTCTTTTTATATACTTTTTGGTATGAGAGTATCCACAGTGTTCGCTCCACATTACTGTAAAAGCTTCTATTTCGTTTGTGGTGGCTTTTCTACCAAGGCTTTTTTCGAGTATGTCTAAGTATTTCATTTTTTACCACCTCTTATGTATTCATAAAGTGATTTAAAAAGTTTTATCCCATCGTCACTTCCCAATATTTTTTCAACGGCTCTTTCTGGATGCGGCATCATTCCTAAAATATTCCCATTTATTATTCCTGCTATGTTTTGTTCAGAGCCATTTACATCTTCTTTGTATTTGAATACAACATTTGGTTGCTTATCTATAACATATCTTCCAAAACCATGAGCAATTGGTAATTTTATTACTTCCCCTTTTTTATACATTAATGTAAAAGGTGTTTCGTTATTAACAACTTCAAGTTCAACAGTTTCACAAATAAATTTTCCGTTTTTATTTTGAAGTAATCCGCCTGGAAGGAGTCCCATTTCTACAAGTATTTGAAATCCATTGCAAATTCCAAGTACGAATCCACCATTTTCTGCGAATTTTTTTACATTAGATGATTCTCTTGCCGATACAGCGCCAGGCCTTAAATAGTCACCGTATGAAAATCCTCCAGGAAGAATTACAAGCTCAAAATTATCTAGATTGTCCTTTGTGGAAACAAAATATGGTTTAAAACCTGCAAGTTTTAATGCATAAAATGCATCTCGATCGCAATTTGAACCTGGGTATACTATAACTCCAGCTTTCATTTTATCTCCACCTTAAACTCCTCTGTAACAGGGTTAACCAGTAATTCCTCACAAGCTTTTATAACTAATTTTTCTGCTTCTTCTTTGCTTTCAGCTTGAACTTCCCCATGTATGGATTTACCAATTCGTATACTTTCTATTGGAATGTTACTTTCTTCTCTTAAAACTCTTGCAATAGTTTCTCCTCTTGGATCTCTGACGTTGCTTTTGTATTGAATGTCTACAACAAATTTAAACTTCTGCATGCTGAGAGGACCTCCCTATATTTTTCAAGTGGATCTCCTAAATTTTTTCTATATACATCCTTATCAAATATACCATCTTTTTTTCTAAGTCGCAGTGTATCAGGTGAAATTTCATCACCTAAACAGACTTTTCCTTCATTGTCAATACCATATTCAAACTTCATATCCCATAGATCAAATCCAAGTTTTTCAAAAAAGTTTTTTAGTTCAATTGCTGTTTTTTTAGCACTTTTTTCTATTTCTTCTGCTTGTTTTTCATTACAGATTTCAAATAATACAAGATGGTTTTTACATACCATTGGGTCATGCCTTTCATCATCTTTTATAAAAAATTCAACAAGAGGTTCTTTAAATTCTTCCCCCTCATTACCACCATATCTTCTTATAAAAGATCCCGCTTTTTTTAACCTTACTACGACTTCAAGTGGTAACATTTTTAATGATACTGCTTTTATTTTGTTAGGTGTAATGAAATCTAAAAATTGTGTATATATCCCCCTTGAGTTTAAATATTTCATTGAAATGGCAGTAATTTCTGCACAAATTGCACCTTTTCCTTCTAAAACGTTATGTTTTTCCCCATCCCCGGCAGTGATATCATCTTTAAAATTTAAAATAACGTAATCCCCAAAATTTTCAACAATCTTTGTTTTTCCTTCCATAAATACATCCCCCCTTAAAGATACTTCCCCACAAGCTTTGAGCGGTAGTCTTTTAGTTTTTTTGATAAACTTTCATCACTTAACGCAAGTATTTCAATTGCGAGTAATGCGGCATTTTTCCCCCTATCGATCCCCACGGTAGCAACTGGAATGTCATTTGGCATTTGAACAATAGATAATAAAGAATCTAATCCCCCTAAGTCGTTAGATTTTACAGGTACTCCAATGACTGGTTTTAATGTTTTTGAAGCAATTACCCCTGGAAGATGAGCTGCTCCACCTGCGATTGCAATAAATACTTTGGTACCTTTCTTTTCGCAGCTTTGAATGTATTCATCCAACAAATCTGGAGTTCTGTGTGCTGAAAGATATTTTGTTTCATATGGTACTGAAAATTCTTCTAGGACTTTTTCTGCTTTTTCTACTATGTTTGAATCACTTTTGCTGCCTGCAATAATACTTACCAACTCATCACCCCCTATAAAGCAAAAAATCCCCACCATCATAGATGGCAGGGATTTTTCTAAAATATTTAAATAACAAAAGTATTGAGCGCAATTTACTCATTTTTCTCACTCCTTTTTGGCCTCACGGGACCAAATTAAAGGTACAACTTAAGTATAACATGTATTTTATGATTAGGTCAACTCATATATGGTTAAAAGATTGTAAAAAAGTTAAATTGATTCTAAAATTGACATGTATTTAGTAACATCATCGGGAAAAACGGTTAGGACTTTTCCAAAATTTTTGTATTTAGTAGCAACAAGTGCGTTTGCTGCAGCTGAAATTCCAACGTTGAGACCAAGCTTTTTGTTGAGATATACGAACATATCCAGGACTTCTTCATCTTTTACAGTTTCTATTTTATCGATAACTGTTTGATCCAAAATTTTTGGAATAAATCCTGCACCAATACCTTGAATTTTGTGTTTTCCAGGATTTTTTCCTGATAAAACGGCTGAATTTTCAGGTTCGACAGCTACAATTTTAACTTTTTTGTCAAAGAATTTTTTTAAAACTCTACCAACACCACTAATTGTTCCACCCGTCCCAACTCCTGCAACAAAAACATCTAATTCAAAATTGGTTTGTCTTAGTATTTCAGGTCCAGTTGTAAGCTCGTGAGCTAAAACGTTGAAAGGATTTTCAAATTGATTTGGCATAAAAGCATCTTTTTCAGCAACTATTTCTTTTGCTTTTTCAATTGCACCTTTCATTCCCTTATCAGCAGGAGTTAGTACAACGTCGGCACCGAATGCTTTCATAATTTCAATTCTTTCCTTGCTCATACTTTCAGGCATTGTTAAGATTGTTTTAAGTCCTAATTTTTTACCAATCCATGAAAGAGAGATTCCTGTGTTGCCACTAGTTGGTTCCACGATAATTCCATTTTTGATTAAGTTGTTGTTAATAGCAGCTTTTATCATAAAATAAGCTGCACGATCCTTCACACTACCTGAAGGATTGTTTCGTTCAAATTTTGCATATATGCCCAATTCTTCAATAAAGTATACTGGAGTATTTCCAATCATATTTATTTTCCTCCCTTTTATATAATCCATTCTATTTCTTCTTTTTTTATTTCATTTATATTTTTTGCGGGAATCCCTACAAACACTGAATTTTCTGGAACATCGTCTAAAACTACTGAGTTTGCTCCTATTTTTGCATTATTTCCTATTTTGACTGGCCCAAGAATTTTTGCGCCGGCACCTATAAGTACGTTTTTTCCAACATCTGGATGTCTTTTTCCTTTTTGAATGTTTCTTGCCCCCAAAGTAACTCCATGATAGATTATTGTACCTTCACCAATTGACGCAGTAGAGCCTATTACAGTTCCTATTCCATGATCTATAACTACTCCTGGTTCAATTTTAGCTGCAGGGTGAATATCGATTGAAAACAATATTCTTGATAGAAAATGAATTAAGAACGAAATAAACTTAAGGTTATTAATGTAAAATAGGTGGGATATTCTATAAAATGTTAAGGAAATAAATCCAACATGGAATAGAACTTGATATGAATTTTCAATGGAAGGATCTTTTTTTAGTATTTCTTCCTTATCTTTTTTGATAGCAATAAAAGTATTTTTTAAGTCTTTAAAAAAATTGCGCACCCCATAAAATATCACCTTCCTGTCTAGTTTGTTGTTTTTATTATAACAGATTCATGTGGAATATAAATTAATTATTTGTAAAAAAAATATTTCAGAATAAATTAATTAGTCTTACCTTATAAAAATGTGGTAAAATTTTTTTGGAAAGGAGTGATAATATGAAAATTTCAATAATTGGTGCAGGAAGAGTAGGTACAAGCATAGCATATTCTTTGCTTCATAGAAAAATAGCTAATGAGATAGTAATTATTGATAAAAATTATGAAAAGGCTTATGGTGAAGCATTAGATCTATATCATGGAACTTCTTTGATCAAAAGGTGTAATATTTATGCCGGAAATTTTCAAGATTTAAAAAACAGTGATATTGTTATTATTACAGCTGGTGCAGCTCAAAAAGTTGGTGAAACAAGGTTAGATTTAACAAAAAGAAACTATGAGATAATCAAAGACATATCTAAAGAGATAAAAAAATATTCTAATGAAAGTATTGTAATAAATGTAACTAATCCAGTTGATGTGCTTACTTATTTTCTTTGGAAAGAACTAGACTTTCCAAAAAATAAAGTGATTGGTACAGGGACAATACTTGATACAGCAAGATTTAGAGCTTTGGTTTCAAAGCAGTGTGGAGTTTCACCGGCAAGTGTTCATGCATATATTGTGGGTGAACATGGCGATAGTGAACTAATGGTTTGGAGTAGTGCAACTATTGGTGGTGTAAATATAAAAGATTTTTGCAAGGTATGTAATAGAAAAAATTGTAGAAATTTGAGAGACATATTTGAGGAAACTAAAAATGCAGCTTATACAATTATTGAGAAAAAAGGAGCTACAAACTTTGCTATAGGAGTAGTTACAGCTCAACTTGTTGAGAGTATTTTTAAAGATGAGAAAAAAGTCTTAACTCCATCAACATATATTGATGGTATTTTCATAGGTTTTCCCGCAATTGTAGGTAAAAATGGAATAGAAAGAATTATTCCAATTGAAATGGATGAATTCGAAATTAGTTTGTTTGAAAATTCAAAAAATATAATAAGAAAGCAAATAGAAGAAATAGAACTATAACAATTTTTTTATTTTGCTTAATTTTTCAATACTGAACTTAAGTCCTCCGGGTCTATTCCTGGAAAGCCATATTTTTTTATAATTTTCAATTAGTTTTTCTAATCTAATTGAAAATTCTTCTTTTGTAACACTAGGCAGCTTGGAAATACTGTTAACATTAGCCTTTTTTGTGGAAATAAGAAGCTCAGTTGCCAAAATTGAAAGTTCTATATTATTTTTAATTTCTTCTTTTATTAATGAGTCATCAATATTATTAGCCTTTTGCAATTGTTCTTCCAAGAATTGCTTTGTTAATAATAAGTTTTCAACGTTTATTTTTTCAAGAAAATCTTTATTTATTTTATCTGGGTATATATATACAAGTGCAAAAAGTGCAGAATTAGAAAATTCAATACCTGTTAATTTATATGCATTGCCTAATGCAATTAAAATTTCAGCCACCTCTTTTTCAAAATAAAGACTAATAGCATTTTCTAAGTTAACATCTTTGTTTTCTTCAAATCCCCAAAAAACTCCTGCTGAATAAAATATTGCCGGTAGTGAGATCGGAAGGTGTTGCCAATGGCCGTTGTCTCCCCAATCAGTTAAAAGTAAACCAGAAGCTTTGAATTTTACGGCGTTTTCAGCTGCATTTTTAACGTTTAAAATAAAATTTTCTAACCTTCCAATTAATGAATTCCATGATGATGTTCCTGGACATACATAGAATTTTTTGCTTTTGAACAATTTGCATTCATCTTCGAATGGATGATTTTTTTCATATCCCCATATTAAAAAAGTTATATCATTTGGAATTTCATTTACAAGTTCAGGATAATTTTTAATTATATCTGCCCACATCATCATCTTTTTGTTGTATTTTTTTAGTAAATTATAAATTTTAAGAATGAAATCAAGATAGACTTTGCCTTTTCCCATCTTTTCACACAATTTTTTGGATTTTCCCTGGCACAAATCAAATGTTTCATCACCATTTATATTGAAATATTTGCTTGAAAAATGAGGAAGTAACTCTTTATATAAGTTATCCAGAAATTTTATAGAATCTTCAATAACTGGAGAGAGAGAAAATGGTGTATTGTAATGCTCTCCCCAAGGTGTATCAAATTCAAAAGTCTCAGCTAGATAGCTATATTCATTGTGTGTTAACCATTTTTCCATATGTCCAAAGGAAGCCTGGTTTGGAACAAGTTCTATGAATCTTTCTTTACAGTAATTGTCTAGAAGAATGATATCTTCTCCACTTAGTGGTGAATAGTCTTTCCAAACCTTTTCATGTTCTTGATATGAAAAGGTATGTTCGATATAAAGTTGGAGTTGATTGAATTTTAGTTGGGCTAGTAAATCTACAATGTAAAATAATGTTTCAAGTTTTGGTACTTTATCTCTACTAATATCTAACAAATATCCTCTATTTTTTATGCTAGGAAAATCGAAAATTTCAAGTTGAGGAATTTTTAGACCAAAATTTTTTACAATTTGGATTAACGTCATAAAGGCATAATGTACACCAGCTACATTATTTGCCGTTATTTCTATCTTTTTATTTGAAATTGTTAATATATATCCAGAATTTTTTTTAATTTTTGAGCGGTTTATTTTACTTTCAATAACTGTTTTTTCACCGTTATAAAGGCTGATGAATGATTCAATACCAATATTTTCAAGTTCTTTTTTTAGCATTTTGGCACTTGTAAGTAACGACTTTGTAGGAATAGATATGAAAAGTTTACTTGGAAAGTTGAATTCACCTTGGTTTATTTTTAATTTCTTTGGAGCAGGGATAAAAATCATATAGTGATCACCTCTTCTGATTTTCTTATTTCTATTATATAACAAAAATGATGTATAATTTGAATAGGTAGAATATTATTTGGAAGGGGATTAAAAATTAAAATTACAGTTTTATGCAATGATACTTCTAGAGATGCTTTTTTAAAAGAACATGGACTTTCTATATTGATAAATGATAGGATATTATTTGACACAGGGCAAACAGATGTATTTATAAAAAACGGAGAAAAGCTTGGAATTAATTTTTCTAAGATTGAAAAAGTTATAATTTCACATGGGCATTATGATCATATTGGTGGGTTGATTTTTTTACAAAATGTAGCAAATCCTGAGGTGTTTATTCACAAAAAAGCGTTGGTTGAAAGATATAGTGCTAGTAAATTTGCAGGAGTACCGTATGATTGGAACAAAATTGAACTAAAAGTAAACTTTATAGATAGTGATATTTCAACTGACGAAGTTAGAATAATAACAAATATTAAAATGAGAGAAGATATTATTGATGAGAAATTTAGATTATCAGATGGAAGAAAGGATTTTTTTGAAGATGAAATAAACATAGTAATTGAAAATTTTTTGTTTACTGGTTGTGCGCATAGAGGTATTGAAAATATTGTAGAGCAGGTGATAAAAAGGTATAATATAGAATATGTAGTAGGGGGATTTCACTTAGTTAATGCATCAAGTGAAAGGATAAGAAAAATTACTGAGCTTTTTGAAAAATATGATTTAAAAGTGATACCTCTACATTGTACTGGTGAAAATGCAATAAAATTTATGAAAAATAGATTAAAGGATAAGTGCATTATTTTAAATTCTGGTGATGAATGGAGGAGATAAAATTAACGGAATGCGAAGAAGAGGAATGGGACGCTTTAGGAAAACGTTTATTGAACCTTTTGTTTTGTTAATAATAGCACAAAGTCCTTTGCATGGATATGAAATAGCAAATAAACTTTTAGAATTTGGTATAGAACTTACAGGACTTGGACAGATGGGGAACCTTTATAGAATTCTTTCAAAGCTTGAAGAAGAAGGGCTTTTGAGGTTTGAATGGGATAATACAAATCAAGGACCTTCTAAAAAAGTATATTATATCACACCTAAAGGCCTTGAATATTTAGCAAAAAGTGTTGAAGAACTTGAAAAAATAAATAATACTATATCCAGATTTATTATTGAGGCTAAAAAGTTAATAGATATGTAACTGATATTAGTATTTTTATAACATTTCAGGGGTGTTATAAATGAAAAAGTTATTTTTATTTGTTTTACTGTTTTTTCAAGTTTTTTCTTTTTCATTTAACATTTTAGATGAAACACAAAAAGACATAAGTGCATTACAGTTTGATATTAAAGAGCCATTGCTATTTTCAACTACATTCTTGGTTGATGGAAAAGTTAAAAGATTAGAGCTTTCTAAGTTTGATAATTTTTGTTTTGAAACAATTAACAATTTAGATGAGAAAGATTTTTTAATTTTAACTGCACTTGCTGCAGGAATTACTTATTTTGATGATCCTGCACTTTCATACACTATACTTGAAAGTACTTTTTTTACTTCGGTGGTAACGTATGCAATGAAAATTTCAATTGGTAGAGGAAGGCCTTATGCATACGATAGTCCTTTTGTTTTTAAACCTTTTTCTTTTGAAGATAAAAATTTTTCCTTCCCTTCCGGACATAGTTCATTTGCCTGGGCCCTATTTGCTCCGCTTGCTGAAAGGTATAATAAAGGATTATATATTTTTCCTATTTTATTTTCAATATCAAGGGTTGTAGGAAATTATCACTGGCTTAGCGATGTCATTTTTGGGGCATTTATTGGTTATACTATTTCAAAATGCTTTTATTATAATTAGAATAAATCGTTCTATAGTGTAGATTTACTCTGTAATTTAAACAGAATGGCTTTGGTAATCCATTGAAGCCATTTTTTATTGAGTTTGTCACTAACTCCATATTGTTACTTTCACTTACTGTATATTCTATTATTTCGTTATTGTAAAGCATCCCGAAAAATTGGACAGAAATCAAGAAACTTTTGTGTAGTTTAAGTATTCTTCGTATACCTCTCGTGGGCTTCTGTATTTCAATGCACTGTGTGGATATCTACTATTGTAAAATATCTCGTATCTTTTTGTTTTTACTACTAACTCTGAACAGCTCATTTCTTCAACCGGCCATACTACTTCTTCTTTATACGTTCTAAAATACCTTTCTATATTTGCATTTCCACGTTCATTGTTGTAACTTGTAAATATTTGCTGTATTCCTAATATCTTACATTCTTGCATAAATCTCCTG
>NZ_JAIHAP010000026.1:0-24396 GCF_020054775.1 Thermosipho sp. (in: thermotogales)
GAAAAAATGTTTAAACATCCAATGACTGATATTGGTATAGAAAGATTTTTAAAAGATTGGGAAAAATATAAAACGGGAAGGTGAGGATTTTGTACAGAACTCATACTTGTGGGGAATTAGACATTAAAGATGTTGGAAAAAAAGTTGTTTTATCCGGCTGGGTTGATAGAATACGAGATTTAGGAGGAATAAAATTTATTATTTTGAGAGATAGATATGGAGTAACTCAGGTAGTTGTAAATCCAGAATCGCCAGCTTATGAAATTTCACAGAAAATAGGAAGAGAATGGGTAATACAAATTGAAGGAACAGTTTCTGAAAGGCCTGAAAGTACAAAAACAGAAACTCAAACTGGTGAGATTGAAGTAATTGTAGAGAAAATAACTGTTTTATCAAAAGCAGAATTGCCACCATTTTATCCTGGAGATAAGGTGTCTGAAGATTTAAGGTTGAAGTATAGATATCTAGATTTAAGAGATAAAAACATGAATAAAAATCTTATTTTTAGGCATAAAATGGCACAAGCTGCTAGAGAATTTTTGAATAAACATGGATTTTTGGAAATAGAAACGCCTTATCTAACAAAAAGCACTCCTGAAGGTGCGAGAGATTTTCTTGTTCCTTCAAGATTACAAAAAGGAAAATTTTATGCTCTTCCACAATCACCTCAACTATTTAAACAGCTTTTAATGGTTTCTGGATTTGACAAGTATTACCAATTTGCAAGGTGTTTTAGAGATGAGGATTTGCGTGCCGATAGGCAACCTGAATTTACTCAAATAGATATTGAAATGTCTTTTGTAGAAATGGATGATGTTATAAATTTAATGGAAAACTTTGTTAGGTATGTTTACAGCTCTGTTGGAATTAAACTTCCTGAAAAATTTGATAGAATTACCTATGATGAAGCAATGGAAATATATGGTAGTGACAAGCCAGATAGAAGGTTTGGTATGGAATTGAAAGATTTAACAAATTACTTTAAAGACACTGATTTTAAGATTATTAAAAATGTTATAAACAATGGTGGTTCAATAAAAGGTTTTATTACCCAAATTCCTATTAGTAGAAAGATAGCTTCTGAATTAGAAAGCTATGTTAAAGAATTCGGACTTGGTGGTTTGCTATGGTTCAAGCTTGAAAATGGAGAAATTTCTTCGCCAACTAATAAATTCCTTGGCGGATCATATGAGAATATTTCAAAGGATTATAATCTCAAAGATGGAGATGTTGTTCTTTTAGCAGCTCATACAAATAGAGAGCAGTTAAATACCGCACTTGGAGCGTTGAGATTAAGAATTGCAAAAGAACATTTTAAGAATTTGGAAGAAGGTTTTGATGCATTATGGGTAGTTGATTTTCCATTTCTTGAATGGAATGAAGAAGAAAAAAGATATGTAGCTCGCCATCATCCATTTACAATGCCTAAAAACATTGATTCAAAACCTGAAGACATAAAGGCATATGCATATGATATGATATTAAATGGAAATGAAATTGGTGGAGGTAGTATAAGAATACACAACTCTGAAATTCAAAGAAAAGTTTTTGAAATAATTGGGCTAACTAATAAAGAAGCAGAAGAAAAATTTGGTTTCCTATTAGAAGCTCTAAAGTATGGTGCGCCTCCTCATGGAGGAATAGCATTTGGTTTTGATAGAATGGTTTCAATTGCTTTAAGAACCTCTTCTATAAGAGATGTAATAGCTTTTCCAAAAACTAGGAGTGGAACTTGTCAGCTAACAGGTGCACCATCAAGTGTAGATAAAAGTCAACTAGAAGAGTTATCAATAAAATTGTTTGATATTAAAGAAGGAGGGGATGAAAATGAATAACACTAAAGTAGAATTCATTGAAAAAGACCAATATACAATTGCAAAGGTTACAGGTGATATTGATGCATATCATTCAGCAGATGTAAAAAAAGATATTAGGGAAAAAATGTTAGCAACTGAAAAAGGTAAATTTGTAATTGATCTTTCAGAAGTAAATTATATAGACAGTGCAGGTCTTGGAAGTTTAGTTGCAATATTAAAAGATGCTAGATTAAACAATAAAGAATTAGCATTATTGTCTCCAAAACAATCAGTTATGAGAGTATTTGAAATGACTAGGTTAGATAAAGTATTTCATATTATTTCATCAATAGAAGAGTTATAGGTGATAAATTATGCCTTGTAGAATAGCAATAGACGGACCTGCGGGTTCTGGTAAAACTACTGTTGCAAAAATTCTTGCCAATAGGTTAGGCATTTATTATCTTGATACAGGTGCGATGTATAGAATAATTGGGCTTTATCTTGATAAAAAAGGAGTTGAAAATGACTCAGATATTGAAAGAGAACTATCGACAATAAAATTAGAATTTATAAATGGAGATTTTTATATTAATGGTAAAAGAGTTGGAGATGAAATAAGAACCCCTTACGCGGGAATTTGTGCTTCAAAATATGCAAAAAAGGCTATTGTTCGTGAGTTTCTAACTAGAATACAACAAAAAATATCTAAAAATGAAAATATTGTAGTAGAAGGCCGTGATATTGGAACGGTAGTAATTCCTGATGCTGAAGTTAAGATTTTTCTAGTAGCTTCTGCAGAGGAGCGTGCAAAAAGAAGATATAAAGAACTATTAGATAAAGGTGTTAAAGTTTCATATGAAGAAGTTTTGAATGAGATCATTTTAAGAGATAAACAGGACACTGAGAGAGAAATTGCCCCTTTAAGACAGCCAGATGATGCTATTTTAATAGATTCAACTAAATATACAATAGAGGAAGTTATTAATAAAATTTTAGAGGTGGTACTAGAAAAATGCAAATTAAAATTGCAAAAGGAATAGGTTTTTGTTTTGGAGTAGAAAAAGCTGTAAATGTTACAAAAGAATTGTTGAAATCCGGTAAAAAAGTTTTTACAGATGACGATATAGTTCATAACAAACAAGTAATGGAAGAACTTGAAAGATTAGGCTTATCATATGATAATGGCGATATATATCTTATTAGAGCACACGGCCTTCCAAAAGAGAAAATTGAAAAAATAAAAAAAGATCATAGAGTGGTAGATTTAACTTGTAATATAGTTTATAACTTATTTAAAACTGTTGAAGTATATGAAAATAAAGGATATCAAGTTGTTGTGTATGGAAAAATTACTCATCCAGAGATGATTGCCCTAAAAAGCTATTCGAAAAATGCAATTATTACTATGGAACCTCTTGTTGTAAAAAGTGATAAGATTTTTGTAGCTAGCCAAACCACAATGTCATACAAGGATTTTGAAAATTTTTATAATAAATTAAAAGATATCTCGATTTATAATGAATTTAAAGTGTTTAATAGCATTTGTAATATCACTCACAACAGAGAGATAGAAGTGGAGAAACTTTCAAAAGAAGTAGACCTGATGATAGTAGTTGGTGGAAAACATAGTTCAAATACTAGAAAATTATTCAATATTGCATCACAACATACAAAAGCTATACATATTGAAACTATTGATGAAATAAAGGAAATACCCAAGGGGGTCGATAGTGTTGGTATTATAAGTGGAACTTCTACACCAAAAGAAATAGTTGAAGAAATTGCTGCTGGATTAAAAAAGCTAGGAGGGATGCTGCAAATGGAAAACAATTTTGAAAAATTATTAGATTCTTATTTATTTGATAATGTAAGAAAAGGAGAGATAGTTGAAGCAGTAGTTTTAAGAAAAGGAGAATCAGAAATATTTGTAGATTTTGGATGGAAAAGTGAAGGAGTAGTAACTTCGGACGAATTAGTTAAAGATGTAAAAGATTATAAGATTGGTGAAAAACTTTCTCTAATACTTTTAAGAAAAAACGATGATGAAGGTATTGCATATTTATCAGAAAAAATTGTATATTCGAAAAAATTGAAAGAAATATTAAAAGAAAAATTTGAAAAAGGAGAAAAAATAATTGGTAAAGTTAATTCTGAAATAAAAGGTGGATATAAAGTACTAATAGAAAATACAATTCAAGCTTTTCTTCCAAAAAGTGAATCAATGATATTTGATGGAAACATTCCAAAAAGTCCTTTGGAATTTAAAATTATAAAATTTGAAGAAAGAGGCAAAAGATTAAATATTATTCTTTCTAGAAAGGCATTTATAAACGAGCAAAAAGAAAAATTCTTTAATGAAAGAAAAGAAGGAGACATAATAGAAGGAATTGTCAAAAAAATTGAAAAGTTTGGGGCTTTTGTTAGAATTTTTGAAGGGATAGATGGATTGCTTCCAAATTCTGAGGTTTCATATGATACATCTTTGAAAGTAGAAGACGTGCTAAGCGAAGGACAATCAGTAAAATTATATATTAAAAAAATAGATAAAGAAAATAGAAAAATTCTATTGAGCTTAAAAGAATTAATGCCTGATCCATGGCAAAATGTAACGAAAAAATACAAAGTTGGAGATATTGTAAGTGGGAAAGTAAAAAATATACTTTCGTATGGTTTTTATGTCAATTTAGAGCCAGGAGTTGATGGACTTGTACATATTGATGATATTTTTTGGGGCAGAAGGGGAAAAATTAGTGATATAGTCTCAGTTGGAGATATAGTTAAGGTAATGATTAAAGAAATAGATCCAAACAATAAAAAGATGAGATTAAGTTACAAGGAAGTTGAAGGAGATCCATGGGAAAATATTGAAGAAAAGTATCCAGTAGGAAATACTATAACAGGAACTGTAAGTTTCATACTTGATAAAGGAGTGATCGTTGAAATTGAAAGAGGAATTAGTGGTTTTTGCCCAATCTCAGAAATTTCATGGAATTATATCTCTTCTGTAAAGGATGTTTTAAATGAAGGCCAAAAAGTCAAGGCTGTTATTACAGAACTTGATAAAGAAAACAGAAAAATGAGGTTGAGCATCAAAAGAGTACAAGAAAATCCTTGGAAAAAATTTAAAGTCAATCATAAAATTGGTGATATAGTTGCAGTAAAAGTTATAAAGGAATTAAAATCAGGTTATGTTGGCGCGTGTGAAAATGTTGAAATTTATTTACCAAAATCTCATGTTTTGAAAGAAATAACTTTAGGTGATGAATTAAAGGTAAAGATTATACAAATTAAAGAAGACGGTGAAATATTGAGAATTACTGCAAGTGAAAAAGAACTTGAAAATGAGAAAGTTATTGATAGTCTAAAAGAAGAATTTGAGAATGAAAGATACACAACAATTGAAAGGAAGGTAGACAATGCCAACAGTATTGATAGTGGGCAAGAGTAATGTTGGAAAGTCCACTCTTTTTAATAAACTCATAGGTTATAAAAAGTCAATAGTAGATGATAAAGAAGGTGTCACACGAGATGCGGTAAGTGGCCGCGTCTCGTATTATAGCAAAACATTTAATATAGTGGATACTGGTGGAATATTTGAAAACCCTGAAGATGATATAATAAACAAATCAAAAGATTTAACACTGAAAATGTTAAATGAAGCAGATTTAATTCTTTTTGTTATTGATGCAAAGAATGGAATAACATCTGAAGATTATTATCTTGCTGATATAATAAGAAAGTCTAATAATGATGTAATTTTAGTATCTAATAAATCTGAAAGTGAAAGACGTGTTCAAAATAATTTACCTGATATTTATAAGTTAGGATTTGGTGATCCAATTTTTGTTTCAGCAGAGCAGGGAAAGAACATTGACACGTTAATTGAAAGAATAGTAAATGTACTTGAAAGCAAAGGACTATCACTAGAAGAAAATCTTAAAGAAGAAAGTCAATCCATTATCCGGGTTTCATTTATTGGTAGACCAAATGCTGGGAAATCAACACTATTTAATTCCATATTGAATAAAGAAAGAGTTTTGGTAACACCTATACCTGGAACCACAAGAGATTCTGTTGATGAACTAGTAACCATTAATGGAAGAAAATACTTATTTGTTGATACTGCAGGTTTAAGAAGAAAAAGTAAAGTTGATTATAAGAGCTTAGACATGTATAGTAATGTGCGTTCAATAAAAAGTATAGAAAATTCTGATGTTGTAGTAATTTTAATTGATGCTACAGAAGGTATTACACATCAGGACCAAAGAATTGCTGGAATTGCAGAAAATAGAGGGAAGGCAACTATAGTTGCCTTTAATAAGATTGACTTGATAAAAAACTTCAAATATAAGAAAGAAGAATTTATAGATCAATTTAATGAAAAACTATATTTTATTAATTATAGCCCATTAATTTTTTTAAGTGCAATTAATAAGAAAGGAATTGATAATCTTATAAATGCAATTGATGAAGCATATAAGTCTCTTCATTACAGGGTTCAAACAAGTGCAGTTAATTCAGCAATACAAAGAATGATGGCGTTTACACCACCGCCAAAAGGTCTTAAGATTTTGTATGGAACCCAAGTTGATATACGTCCACCAACCTTTTTGTTTTTCACTAATGGTAAAAAAGTGCCGGAATTTTATCAAAACCATATAAGAAAAACTATTAGAGAAAATATTTATCCATTTGTTGGGGCTCCAATATTCTTAAAATTTAAATCGAGGCATTAAAAATTTTGGGAGGAGGGGGATTACATGAAAAAATTACTCTTTTTAGTTTTTATTTTAATTTTTTCAAGTCTTTTTGCTTTTAAAGTTATTATGGTTACAGATGTTGGGGGGTTAGGAGACGGATCATTCATGGATGGGACATGGTCTGGAATAGTTAGGGCTTGTCAAGAATATGGTATTGAATATGAAGTGATTCAATCAAAAGAACAAAGTGATTACATTAGCAATTTGAGCAAAGCAGCTGAATCAGCTGATGTAGTCTTTGCAGTTGGTTTTTTGATGTCTGATGCATTCTATAAAGTTGCGGAACAATACCCTGAAACCTATTTTGTTGGAATAGATTTTCACCAAGAAAAAGATTTGCCAAATGTAATGACATTTACATTTAAAGAACAGGAAGGTAGTTTTTTAACGGGGTATTTGGCTGCTGGAATGACTAAAACTGGAAAGGTTGCTATTATCGGAGGTATTCCAATTCCACCTGTTAAAAGATATGAAATAGGTTTTAGAACAGGAGTTAAGGTCTATAATAGTATTCATAACACTAATGTTGAAGTAAAAGTTGTATATGCAAATAGCTTTACGGATCCAAAAAAAGGAAAAGAATTAACTCAAGCACTGATTAGCGAAGGTGTTGATATTATACAACAAGCTTGTGGTGGTACGGCTCTTGGAATAATAGAAGCTATAAAAGAGGAAAATTTAAAAAATGTTACTAGTAAAGAACTTAAAGAACTTATCGATTACATGTATTTAAATGGCGGATATTATATGCTTGGTGGAGATGTAGAGCAAGAATGGCAAGCTCCTGGACACATTCTTGCAAGTGCTATTAAAAGAGTTGACAATGCAAGTTACATGGGTGTTGTTAAGGCATTTACAGGTGATTGGCATCCTGGAAACATAGAATTGGGGTTAAAAGAAGACGGAGAAGGAATAAGCAGAATGCCATTTACAAAAGGATTGGTACCTAATGATTTAATTTACGAGCTTGAATATTTGATCAGTCTTGTAAAACGTGGAGAATTTAAAATTCCAGAGACTGAGGATGAATTAAATGCCCTAAGAGTTAAAATTCAGTTTTAAAGATATTTATCAAAAAAGGAAGCGGTAAAATGAAAAAATTGAATTATAACCTTTATATCTTAATTATCATTGCAATTATTTTTTTGCAAATTATATATTGGTATTTTGTTCAAAGTAACACTTATGGATTTTTATATTCGTTAAAAAATTCATCACATAATGTTGTTTCAAGTTATGATGGGAAATTAAAATTTATTTCATTCAACGAAGATGGTTTTAAAAAAAGTGATTTAAGATTTTTAAAGTCTAAAGGTGTAAATATTATAATTGGACCAAACTTTAGTAGTAGTATTGCCATTATAGAAAAAGAATTAGAAAAATACGATTTGATAGCATTATCTCCGAGTATTACTTCAAATGATTTATTGAATAATAAAAATATTTTTTCTTTTGTTCCAATAAATAAGGTACAAGTTGATGTAATTGTCACTTTTTTGAAAGAAAAAAATATTAAAAATGTTCTTTTAGTGCTTGATCCTTTTAATAAGATTTATTCTAAAGATTTTTTAGATATTCTTAAAACTTTCAATGGAAAAGCCATGTATTTCTATTCCGCAAGGCTTTCAAATATTGTTTTAGATGATTTTGATGCAATTGTAATAACACTATCTCCTAACTTAGCGCTAGATTTTTTTAACATACTAAGTGATTTTAGAGGAATAGTTTTACTATCCGACTCAGCAATTGACAGTTCTTTGAGAATATTACCCTCTTACAATAATCTATATCTTGTGGATTTTGGGTTTAAACAGATTGATTGGTCTTTAATAACAATTAATGAGATAATTAATCTTTTGTCAAAACATAAGTTTATCTCTTCCGAGCAATTTGTAAGTTATTTTACAAGTCATACTGTTGTAAATAATCAAGCTTTTACACCGGAAGGATATTTAATAAGGGATATACACATAGAAAAATTTGATGTATTAAGAAAGGGGGTTTTCAATTGAGAAAAAATAATGTTATTAGATTTAACTTAGCATTTTTTACAACTCTAATTATTATAATAACAATATTAATTCACGGTTTTCTACTAAAGTTAAATATTAGAGATTCTAGTAGATTTTTAGCTAACTATTTTGATAATTTGATCTCAAGCCGTATATTTTTGAAATCAAAACTTGACAGAAATTTTTTTGATCCTCAAATGAAAATTGATCTTTCAAAAATTTTGGTTGAAGGTCCTAATGATTATATTAAGGGAATTTACTATTCATCAAATTCTATAAAATACGTTGAAAAATCTAGAGATAACTATCTTTTGTATGAAATTCCATTAACGTTGTTTAATTTTAACCAGTCTTCACTTAAACATTATGAGATATTGGTAAATAATAAAGTTGTGTACTCAAATGAGATATCAAAAATTGGTAGTGAATACCATAGCAATATACTTGATTCAAAGTATTTATCAAAATATGGGTTTGAAATAGTGGTAGGTTATAAAACCTCATTTTTTATTGGATCATATTTGTTAATTGTTCTACCAATTTTGGTTTTGTTGTTGATATTCTATTATGTTCTTTATAATTTAAGAAGAGATGCTGTAGGTTTGGATATAACTTTAAAAAATCTAACCATAGAATTGAAAAAAACTTTTGAAGAATTTAAGACTAAAAGAGTTTTAAGTTTTAATAAGCAGATAACAAATAACGAAAGAATAAATACTCTTCAGGAAATATTTATTAGTATGTTTGATGAATTTAAAAAAATATTGAATGAACATGAAAAAACTAATGAAATACTTGAAGAAACAATGGCAGAACTCGAGGAGACTAACGCAGAATTGGTGGAAAAAAATTTACAAATTATCTCAGTTCTTGCTGAAGCTGTTGAAATTAAAGATTCAGTAACAGGAAATCATTCAAAAAATGTTATGAATTTATCTATAGAGCTTGCTAAAGAGCTTGATGTAAGCGATCCAGCAGAACTTGAAGCAATAAAATACGGTGCAATTTTGCACGATATTGGGAAAATAGGAATTCCAGAACATATTTTAAATAAACCTGGAAAATTGGATGATAAAGAATTTGAAATTATGAAAAAACATACTATATTTGGTGAAAAAATAATAAAAACTATACCTGGTTGGGATTTAGTGGCAGATGTAATAAGGCATCACCACGAAAATTGGGATGGTAGTGGATATCCAGATGGTTTGAAAGATGGAGAAATAAGCTTAAGAGCACAAATAGTTGCAATAGTAGATGTTTTTGTAGCATTAACTGAGGATAGACCATATAGAAATGGGTTATCCGTGGAAAAAGCTATTGAAATTATGAAAGAAATGGTTGGAAGCAAATTTTCACCTGAACTTTTTGAAAAATTCATTATGGTTCTAAAAAAACGCGGCTTAATAAATTAGTTGATTTAAATAAAAATTTATGATAACATAATAGCAGACTAAATTTTGGAAAAGGAGGAAAGGATATGAAAAGAACGTACCAACCTTCAAGAATCAAAAGAAAAAGAACGCATGGCTTTCTTGCAAGAAAGAAGACAGCAGGTGGTAGAAAAGTATTAAAGAACAGAAGAAGAAAAGGAAGATGGAGACTAGCAGTATAAAAAGGTTTGGTTTTAAAAAAGAAGAACGCTTGAAGCTCAGGAAAGACATTTTAAAAGTATACAAGAATGGAAAAAGTATTCAAAGTAGTTATTTTGTAATTTTGTATTGTAAAAATGGACTAGATTACAGCAAGTTCGCCTTTTCGGTAAAAAAGAAGTTTGGTAAAGCAGTAAAAAGGAATAAAGTAAAAAGATGGATGCGTGAAATTGTAAGAACAAATAAAATGAAAATTCCAAAAGGATACGATTATTTAATTATTGTTAGAAAATTGTTATCAAAGGATTTTGAATATATTCAATTTAGTCAATTTAAAGAAGCATTTTTAGAGTTATTCGAAAGGATAGGCAATGAGGAAAATAATATTAAAGCTGATTAGATTTTATCAGAAATTTATATCTCCTTTAAAACCACCAACATGTATTTATACACCTACATGTTCTGAATATACTTATCAAGCGGTCCAGAAGTTTGGAATTTTTAAAGGGCTTTTCCTGGGCTTCAAGCGTATTTTAAGATGTAATCCATTGCATGAAGGCGGATATGATCCAGTTCCAGAAAAGTTTTATATTTTTAAGGGGAGGCGGTCTGGTTGAAAAGAATAATTGCCGTCATTTTTTTGTTTGCTACACTTATAATGATTGCTGGTACAATTTCTGTGGAAGAAAGAACTGATGGAATATATGTTTTTACAAAATTTATGGAATATAAATTTGACTATAATGGAAATTTAAGTGAAGTATATAGAACTATTGAGAGAAGAACAAGAATGTTTTTATATTCAAACGATGGTTTTGATATTGAAGGTATTAGTTCAACACCAACTTTTAGTTGGCAAGGATTAAAGGATGGAGATAAATATACTGAAGTTACATTGAAATTTAACTATTCTGATGAAATTGAAAAAATATATAATTTCAAAGAGGGTCCAAATTATACATTTGATGTATCAGTTTTATCTTCGAAAGAAGTTGTTGTCCATGTGCCAAGAGTAGGTTTCGAAAATGATGATAGGTTTAGGAATAACATCTTTTTATCATTTTATAGTAAGGGTGACATAATTTCAATTATAAAATTTAATGGTAATACTCTAGGTGGGAATAGTGTTAAAGGATCAAATTTAAGATTCTTGGTGTATATTGGCCCTTATAAAAAAACTCTTATTAAAAGTGCATTTTCAGATGACTATGATTTGATTTCTGAAATGCTTAAAACAGTATCAGGTGTAGGTGGCTGGTTTGACTTTATACTTTATCCTTTAGTTTATTTCTTTGGTTGGATTAATGATTTTACCAGAAATTTTGGTCTTACAATTATAGTGTTTACAATTATTGTAAGGTTTGTCTTATATCCTCTTTATCACTCACAAACAAAGTCAATGATTAAAATGAGAAAGTTACAGCCTATAGTGGAACAGATTAAGAAAAAATATAAAGATCCACAAAAACAACAACAAGAATTACTTAAGGCATATAGAGAAAATAAAATCAATCCTGCAAGTGGATGTTTAATGGCTTTTGTGCAGCTTCCTATATTCATAATTCTTTATCAAGTTATTAGATACTATCAAGAAGAATTTGCTTTTAGTGGAAGATTTCTTTTCTGGAATGACTTAACAGCAGGTGGATTTAGTGCAAATTGGATTTTTTTGGTAATTCAGATAGTAGCAGGGTATTATCTAGCACTTATTACTAGTCAAGATTCAAGGACAGCATGGCAAAGCATAATAATGAGTTTTATTTTCCCATTTTTATTCATTGGTTTGCCGAGCGGAGTATTCCTCTATTATACGGCAAATACTTTGATACAATTAGGTATAACCTATTATATCTATAAAAGATATAAAATCAAGGGAATTACACAAAGAGAACTTTGGGGATTACCTAATAAGGGGTGAAAGACTTGAAAAAATTGACAATTACTGGTAAAAGTGTAGAAGAAGTCCTTGCAATATTTGAAGAAGAAATGAAAATTAACAAAAATGAATATGAATATTTAGTAATAGATAAAGGTTCAAGTGGTTTTTTTGGTTTTCTTGCAAGAGATGCTGTAGTGGAAATAACAATAAAAAAGGAATTTTATGAAAGAAAGCTTGAAGAATTTTTAAAAAACATTGTTTCCTATTTTGACTCAGATATTAAAGTAAGTGTTTTTTCTAAAAACCCTAGGCTTTTTATAGCTAGAATTGACGGTGAAGGAATAGGAAAAATTATTGGAAAACATGGTAAAGGTTTAGGTGCGCTTCAGCATATTGCAACAATATTTTTAAACAGACTTTCAGATATAAAAATTACTGTTATAATTGATGCAGGGGACTACAGAGAAAAAAGAAAAGAATTAATTAAAAAAATTGTAGAAAACGCAGTAGAAAAAATAACCTCTGGAGTAGAAAGAGTTGAGCTTGATCCAATGTTCTCTTTTGAGAGAAGGCTAGTTCACGAATTTTTAAAGAAATTTCCACATGTTCATTCTTATTCTGAGGGAGTTGAACCTTATCGTTATGTAGTCATAGAAAGGAGGAGAAATCATGATAATATCCAAACCAGAAAAAGTAGAACCTATAATAATAGATGATGGAAAAATCGAGAAAAGGATATTGATAGGTTCAAAGGATGGAGCAAAAAACTTTGTAATGAGGCTGTTTAAATTAAAACCCGGAGCTAATACACCTTATCATACTCATGATTGGGAACATGAGATATTTGTTTTAAAAGGGAAAATACAAGTTGTTTCTAAAGATAACAAAACTGATGTTACTGCAGGAACATTTATTTTTGTCAAACCAAATGAAGAACATCAATTTGTCAATGTAGGGAATGAAGATGCTGAATTTATTTGTGTAATACCTTACATTGAGGGAAATGAATAGGGAAAATATTGAAAAGACGCTTTTAAAACAAATTGCTTTTTTTTCAATATTAATAGTAATAGTTTTACTTTTAGGAGTCCTTTATTATCATTTTGTTGAAGGACTCCCTTTTGTTGATGCATTTTTCTTTACCGCAATAACAATTTCTACAGTTGGTTATACTATGCCAGAAAATTTATCCGAAGCTGGTAGACTATTTACATCGTTTTTAATTTTTTTAGGTATAAGTGTTGTATTATATGGTGTTTCAACTGTTACTGCAATAATTGTTGAAGGAAAGTTAAGTAATTATATGAAAGAAAGGAGAAACAGAAAAATGATTAGTAAACTAAAGGACCACATTATAGTGGTTGGGGCGGGTAAAACTGGCCAATATGTAATTGGGGAATTAATTCGAGAAAAAGAAAATTTTGTTATAATCGATTTGAATGAAGAAAACATAAATAAAGTGGTTGAAGGTTATAACATATCAATTCCATATATAGTTGGCGATGCTGCAGAAGAAGATATATTACTTGAGGCAGGTGTAACAAAAGCAAAAGCATTAATAACTACACTTCCTGAAGATCATGTTAATGTTTTTGTTGTCTTAAGTGCAAGAACTTTAAATCCAACAATGACTATAATTTCAAAAGTTAGTGATGTAGCATCAATTAGAAAACTTATTTATGCTGGAGCTACGACTGTTGTTGCTGCTGCTGAGATTGCGGGCACTAGAATGGCACGTCTTACAACTCGCCCAGACAGTGTTAACTTTTTAGATCTTTTTGCATTTGGAAATGAGTCTTACAGAATAGAAGAAGTTAAAATACCTCCAAAGAGCTCTATAATTAATAAAAAACTTTCAGAATTACAACTATCTAAAAAGTTTAGAATAATGGTAGTAGCAGCTTTAAGAAAAGGAGAAAATATATTTGGACCTGATGGCGATTTTGAAATCTTAGAAGATGATTCATTAATGATTTTGGGTAGAAAAGAGGATATTGAAGAATTTAAGGAATTTGCAAAACTATAGGTTTTTCACCTTCGGATAAGAAAATCTGATTTTTCTTTTCATCTATTGCTATAGACAAGACAGAAATTTTAAAATTACTATATGAATACAGTACATTTCCAGAAAAATCAATTATTTTTATAGAATTATCGTTTGCACCAGTTATTATTTTATCATTAAGAACTTTTATACTAAATATTGTTGAGTTATGAACATGTATCTTTTTAATTTCCTCATTTTTTAGATTATAAATATAACAAATTCCATTTTCATCACCAAAAACAAGATAATTTTTATAGATATCAAAGTCCCATATAGTACTTTCAGTATTAATTAACGTGATTTGTTTGTCTTTCAAAAAATCATACCTTATTATTTTTCCATTAATAAACGATAAAAACAAATAATTATTTTCTACTCTTATCTTAGTAATTTTTGAAGAAAATCGTTTTTCAAAGATAACATTTCCACTATTTAAATCATATCCGTATATAAATCCATCCCAACCACCAGAAAAAAGTAATCCATTTTGAAAATCAAGAGTCCAAACATAACCGCTGTGTAAAGAAAGTGTTTTAATGAGTCTTCCAGAAAAATCCCATATTTTTATAGTTCTATCACTTGATGCTGTTACAAATCTATTTTTGTCAATAATTTTTATATCTCTTATAACATCAAAATGTCCTTCAAATGTTTTTAAAAGAACTAATTTCTCACCATTAATTTTCCATATATTTATTTTACTACCTCCTGTAGTCACAAGGATGTCGCTATATGAATCAATTTTTGATATAATAAAATGTTTTTCAGATAAAGTCCCATACTCGTTAAAATTTTCATCAAAAATAATAATAGAACCATTATAATCTATTGCATAAAATTTTTTGTTATACGATTCAAGAAAAACAAGTCCTTTTTTCTCTAAAACATTATTGATTGAATTGCCTGAAAATGAGAATACTCCTTTTGAAGTAGATAAATATATTCTTGAATTAAAAACTACAGCATCGTAAATATTTGTATCTAACTTATATTTTTTACCTATTTCTCCATCAAATGTTATTGGTATACCATTCAAAATTTTAACAATTGGAGAATCTGAAAAGTCTTCTATGTTAAAATTATTATCAATTATATTGTAAGTAATTACTTTGCCTTTACTTGTTCCAAACAGTACCTTGTTATTATTAGTTTCGTAAGATATGAACCAATGATTTGGTATGGAAATATAATTAAAAAGTTGAAAATCTTTAAAAATAAAAAGCTCTTCATATGTACCAATAAATAAAAGATCTTTGAACTCTAAAATTAGTGTTATTTCATTCAGAGATTCGAACAAAACATTTGAATCTAGTAATAATTGGTTTTTTAAATTAACTATATAAAACTTTGAGCCAGAAATTTCAAAATTTGAAATTTTATAATACTTTTGTATAATTTTACCAGTTACAAGATCATATTTTAATAATGTCCCATCAAACTTTAATACATAAAGATTATTTTCAACAATTTTAGTTTTCTTTATTATTGAAAAATTATTTGGAAAATATGTTACTCTATAAGTTCCGTTGTTATCTAATTTTAATAACTTACCAGAACTGGTACTAATAAATATAGAATTTTGGCATTTACTTATGCTCAAAATTCCGTCGTTAACCACTCGAAGCTTGTTTTTTAATTTACCATCAAAAAAATATATATATCCATCCTTATCTCCAAAAATCAATTTATTACTATCTGAGTATGCAGCTGTAAAAGAATTGGTTAATTTAATAATGGAGTTCTCATTTAATAAATAACCATTTGATGATACAAAGTATATTTTGTTTTTAAATTTTACAACCTTTATTAATTTATATTCAAAATTTAAAGTTTTAACTAGCCTAAAGGAAGAAGTATCATAAACAATTACTACACCTTTTTCATCACAACTATAAACTAGATTTCCATCAAAAAATATGTCTCTAACCCATGCGTCATGTTTATAATTAAAAACTATATTAAATTTTTCTTTGTCAACTAAATATACCCTATTAGCTGAACCTGAGAATGCAATAAAATTTTCATTGGAGGTTACAGTAAATATTGAACCATTTTCATACTCTATTTCTTTTATCAATGTTCCATTACGTCTATCATATATTTTTAGTTTATTGTCTGGCTTATAACCTCCTACGTATATATTACTATCGTCTATATGTAAAGCTCTTGCCCAAGAATTGTGTGAATAAATTGTTTTTATAATAGTAAGTTTTTTATAATCCCATATAATAACTTTTCCATCAGAAGCTGATGTATATAATAGATTATCAAAAACTTTTACCTGCCATATTGCTCCTTGGTGACCAAAAAGATTAAAATTAAATCCAAAAATTTTCAAAAAGATTATAATAACCAAAAAAATTACATATCTTTTCATATCAAATATAATAGCATAAAAGAGTTAAAATAAGAAACAGTAAAAAAATTAAACAGAATTATTCTTATTAATGACTAAACATTAATAGCTATCATTGTTGAAAATTTTGTAAGATGTTAAACTATACATGCAATAAAAACAAATATGAATGGAGGTATAAGATGGAAATAAAAGAAATTTTAGAATTAGTTGAACGTGAAAAAATAAACTTGATAGACTTAAAGGTTGTTGATATTTTAGGAAAGTGGAGACATGTAACACTTGCAAGGACAAACTTTTCTGAAAAAACTTTTTATGATGGTGTAGGTTTTGATGCATCAAATTTGGGATATGCAAAGGTTACTAATAGTGATATGATTATGATCCCAGATCCATCCACTGCAATGATTGAGTATATAGGTGATGACAAGGTTCTTTCAATGATCTGTGATGTTTATGATGTAGAAACAGGAGAGCCTTCACTTCATGACCCAAGAAGCTTATTAAAAAAGACTCTTGAATCAATTAGTGATATTGCTGATAAAGTATATTTTGGGCCAGAATATGAATTTCACATTTTTAAAGATGTTAGATATACAGTTGAGAGTAATGATATTAGTGTTTACATTGATAGTGATGAAGGTTTTTGGAATTCGTTCGATAAAGGTGAATATTTTATTGGGAGGAAGAAAGGATATCATAGAATTCCGCCTTTTGACACTTTGATGGAAGTAAGAAATAAAATAGTAAATGAATTATTAAAATACGGTGTTCCAGTGAAATATCATCACCATGAAGTTGGAACATGCCAAGTAGAAATTGAGCTTAGTTTTGTAGATGCTTTAAAAGCAGCTGATTATACGCTTTTAGTAAAATATATTGCTAGAAAAGTTGCGAAAGAATATGGTTTGATAGTGACTTTTATGCCAAAACCACTGTACAATGAGGCAGGAAATGGAATGCATGTACATCAATTCATGGTAAAGAATGAAAAGAACATATTTGCTGGTAATAAGTTATATGGCCTTTCAGAAATTGCATTATCATATATTGCAGGTCTTTTAAAACATGCTGGCTCCGTAATGGCGTTTTCAAATCCTTCAACTAACTCATATAGAAGGTTAGTTCCAGGTTTTGAAGCACCAACAAACGCAGTTTTTGCTTTGGCAAACAGAACAGCAGCAATAAGAATACCGGCATATGTGAAAGATGATAAGAAAAGAAGAATTGAGTTTAGAACAATAGATGCTTCGTGTAATCCATATCTTGCTTTTGCTGCAATGATTCTTGCGGGTATTGATGGCATTAGAAAATCCTTAGACCCAACTCAAGAGGGATTTGGACCGTTTGAAGGTGATGCGTATAACGAAAACATTAAACCACTTCCAACGTCGCTTGATGCCGCTTGTAATGAGTTAAGAAAAGATAATGAATATTTGACAGTATTTCCAAAAGAATTAATTAATCACTGGATAAGAATCAAATTGAGTGAGTCGAGAGAAATAATGTCAATTCCTCATCCAAAAGAATTTGAAAATTATTTTGACGTATGAGATTCAAATATTAATGAATCCCGGGATTTAAATATCCCGGGATTTTTATTTAAACATTTTGTAAAATAAGATGTTTTTGTTATAATTTAATAATGATAAAAAAATAAGTGGGGGTTAGGGAATAATATGAAAAAAATATTATTAGTTGATGATAGCAAGTTCTGGAGATTGCTATTGTATGATTTATTAAAAAGTAATTATGAAGTTTATATTGCTGATTCTGGATTTGATGGTATTAAAAAAGCTTTTGAATATTATCCTGATATCATCTTAACTGACTACAATATGCCCGATATATCGGGTATATTTTTATCCATTGTGCTAAGAAATTATGATGAGTTCAAAAATTCTGGAATATTTATACTTACAAGTTCTGACGATAAATTAAACGATTTTTGGGTAAAAAAGAGCGGTGCAAATAAATTCTTTTCAAAATCAATTTTTAAAGAAAAAGACAAGTTAGATGATTTTCTTATAACCTTGAAAATGAAGGATTTTTATTCAATTAAGACAAATAATCATAAAATTTCTAGAGAGAAAATATATGAAATTATAGAGCAAAAATTAAAAAGTGAGATTTTCCAAAAAGAAATTCTAAATTTATTAAAATATGTCAGAGACGAAAAGCATCTAGTTTTTAGGTTATATAGCTTCTTTAAAGATTTATTTGATGTTGATTCATTCTTTGCTTTATTACTTTCTGAATCAGAAGGTAGAATTTATTCATTCAATGGAAATGTGAGTAAGAATCATGCAAAAGCACTTTTATTATCTTATTTTGAAAAACCTACTATTCCTACAACCTGGACTTTCATTGGCGATTTTAATGATAATTCGAGTAAGAAAATAAAAGAACACGAAAAATTTCTTATAAAATTTGAAAACAAAGAAGAAGGGATAATCCTTGTGGAACCTAGGTTAAGCAATTTCAAAAGTATGACCGACTTGATATCCACTAGTTTGGGAGTCGTTTTTAACACTTTAAACAATTTTAAAGAATATATAAATGCCTCAATTTTTGATGGGCTTACAGAGTTGTACAACAAAAAGAACTTGATTATAAAAATTGAAGAATTTGTTAAAAAATATTCTACAGATTCAACTATTGCAATTATTGATATTGACAACTTTAAAAGTGTGAATGACAAATATGGGCATGTTGTTGGAGATAAGGTTTTAAAAAAACTTGCGGAGATTATTAAAAATAGTATTGATAAAAATGCCATTGCTGGAAGGTATGGTGGCGAAGAGTTTATAATTTTATTCAATTCTCCTGATGTTGCATTTACTACTATTGAAAAAATATTTGATACAATTCATAAAACGGATTGGGGGGATATTTTAAATGATAAAAGAAAAATTACAATAAGTTGTGGAGTTTCATCTTATAAAATGAATCAAACTATTACTGATTTTATTGACTCTGCTGATAAACTTCTTTATAAAGCTAAAAAAGATGGAAAAGATAGGTATTATTTTGAAAATTATAATTTAATGGAAAATAAATATATAGTTTAAAAGAAAGGGGTAGGGGTATGAAATATATAAAATTAACTCTTATATTGTTGATATCTATTGCATTAGTTATTGCAGGATATTTTGGAATATTAATATTAATTGGTACTCTTACTGATTATAAACCTGAAGAAGTGGAGAAAATAGAAGTAGAAAATGTTTCAACATTAACAATTGATAGTAGTAAGTTGACTATATTTGATTGGAATATAGGTTACGGTGGTCTAGGAAAAGATATGGACTTTTTCATGGATGGAGGAAAAAAGGCTATAACTGAAAAAAATGATGTTATAAAAAATCTTGAAGGAATAAAAGAAATACTTATAAAAAATAAAGCCGATATTTATCTTATACAAGAAATTGACAGAAAAAGTAGAAGATCAGGGTATATTGATGAACTAGAATATTTAAAAGAAAAAGTTTTTAAAAATTATAATGCTGCATTTGCTTACAATTACAAAGTAGTGTTTGTTCCGGTTCCTTACCTAAATCCCACAGGAAAAATCGAAGCAGGACTTGCAACATTTTCGAAGTATAAAATTGATGAAGCATTGAGAATGGCCCTACCAGGTGAATATGAGTGGCCTACTAGGCTTTTTCAGCTTGATAGATGTCTAATATTAACAAGAATGAGAGTAAAAAATGGAAAAGATTTAATTATTTTGAATATTCATCCGAGTGCCTATGATCCAGGTGGAAAGCTTAGAGAACAACAATTAAAATTTATAATGGAAACAGCTAAAAAAGAATACGAACTTGGGAATTATGTAATTATAGGTGGAGATTGGAATAGTGAATTTTTTGATAATTTAGACTTTAAATATACAGAAGAAAAACCTGAATCTTATATTAAACTTCCGGATTTTTTCAAACTTGAGGGATGGAAATGGGCTATTGATAATACTGTTCCAACAAATAGATCTCTTAAAACAAAATATATTCCTGGGCAAAGTTTTGTTACTGTTATTGATGGTTTTTATGTTTCGCCAAATATTGAAATAGACTATGTGAAAAATATTGACTTGAATTTTGAATTTACAGATCATAACCCAGTAATTTTAAAAATTACATTAGTTGAAGATTAAGATGTATGAATTTATAAATGAATTAGAAAAATTTGATAATCAAAAGGAAAAATTTAAAATAATTGAACAAATAGAAAATTATCAAATTTATTGTTTGGAGCATTATTATCCAAAAAATTCTTTTTCTGATTTTGTTTTGGATGAGAGCGAATTAGATTTTAGAAATTTAGTTTTTAAATTTAAAAATGGAAACAAACAAGCACAAAAAAAGATTATAAAAAAATTGGTACCCTCTATTAAAAAATTGAATATTATAAGTGAAGATTTTATATTTTTAACAATACCAGCATCTAAGAAAGCTGAAACAGAAAAAAGATATAAATATTTTTCTAAGAAATTTTCTAAATTACTGAACATAGAAGATGGATATGGTATAATATCAAACAAAATTGAAAAAGAAGAAAAACATCTTTCAGGAAGAAAAGTAAATTTTTTAGATTACATTGAGATTGATGAGGAAAGAATAAAGAACAAAAATGTTATTCTCTTTGATGATATTATATCTTCTGGAAAAACATTCTTAGAAATTGCGAATCGACTAAAACAATTAAAAGCTAAAAAAATAATAGGAATTTTTTTAGCAAAAACTGTTTCAAATAAAAGTAATGAAAATAATTTATTTTTTGCAGGTTTCATTCCAAAAAAGTTACTAAATAATATAAAAAATAATGAACTAGCATTTAACATTGAAAAACATTATGAAAAAAAACATAAAGATGATTCAAAGATCTCGATTATTGCAAAGATATATAACAATATTATACTTAGAGGAATTCCTACATTGCCTTCCATTTTTTTAGAAAGAGAAATTCTTTCTTTGGGGAGAAAGGAAATAGGAATATTATCTGCATGGCTTCATAAAGCATTGATTGAAGCCATTATTGATGGACTGTTTTTTAACAAAGAAAAATGGAAAATTTTAATTATTGAACGAGATTTTGAATTTGCGAAAATTGCAATGATTGATTTTATAAACAATATTCGAAAAATAGCCCAGCTAAATGACTTAAATTTCCCGGATATTACATTTGATGTAAAAAATCAAAATATGTTAAATTGCAAAGTTGAGTATAATTCGTATGACTTAGTGATTAACATAGGTTATACAAATACTGAAAAAACAAAAATTAATTCTAATAATTACATGTATGTATTCCCAAACACTCTAGAATCAAAAGTTAGATATGATTTTTATAAATTTCTACCTATCAAATACAACTTAGAAGGTAAAGAAGAAGTTTTAAAATATTTTTTGAAAAATATTTTTAGAAAAGAAGAATTTAGAGAAGGCCAAATTGAAATAATAAAAAATATTCTTTCGCTAAAATCAACTATAGGACTTCTTCCGACAGGTTCTGGTAAATCTCTATGTTATCAGTTTAGTGCTTTATTTCAACCAGGAATGATTGTTATTGTTGACCCATTAAATTCTCTTATGATCGACCAATGCAATAATCTTAGCAATTTAGGAATTAAATCTAATGCGTATATAAACAGTAACATAGGTAGTATTGAAAAAACCGAATTGTATCAAAAGATATTAGATTGTGAAATAAAATACTTATTTATTTCTCCAGAGAGATTACAGATGAAAAGTTTTAGAAAAATTTTAATACAGTTTTTAGAGAATTACTCAATTCCTTTTTTTGTAATAGACGAAGCCCATTGTATTTCTGAATGGGGGCATGATTTTAGAACTTCTTATCTAAAACTTTATGATAATATAATAAAAACAATAGAATGTGAACCTATAATTCTAGCTTTAACAGGGACTGCTTCAAATGTTGTTTTAATAGATATACAAAAAGAGCTTAATATTCTTTCATTTGAATCTGTAATTTTTCCTAAATCTTATGAAAGAAATGAACTTGAGTTTAATATTTTTAGAGGAAAAGATAAAAGAAAAATTTTAAAGTGGATATTAGAATATGATTTACCAAGCAGATTTAAAGTTAGCCTAGAAAAACTTTCAGGAATAATATTTTCAAGTAAAATAAATGGAAAAGATGGTATTATATACATACATAAATATTTGAATGAATTTGGAATAAATTCAAAATTTTATTCTGGAAAAGTTCCTAAAAAAATAAAAATTTCAAATTATGAAATACAAAAGAAAATTATACAAACACAATTTAAAAAGAACAAATTTCCAGTTCTAGTTGCAACCAAAGCCTTTGGAATGGGAATTGATAAAGATAATATAAGATATACAATACATTATAATTTACCTTCATCGATAGAATCATTTTACCAAGAGGCAGGAAGGGCTGGAAGAGACAAAAATAAAGCTATATGTTATTTAATATTTACGGAACATTCTCGCACATTAACTGATTATCTCTTAAATACAGATAATGATGTTTCGGTTATTAAAGAAATTTTTAAAACTTCTCAAATAAAAGACGATGTATCAATTCAGTTGTATTTTCATTTGAGATCATTTCCAGGTAAAAAATATGAAATAATTGAAATTATTCGTTTTTTTAATAAGTTAAGGGAAAATTCAAATAATTTCAAAAAAAATATTGTAAAGCTTCAAACAAAGGATAAGTATGTTGAAAAGATTCTCTATAGGTTATCAATTTTAGGAATTATAGATGACTATACAATTCGGTATGATAATAAAAATATAATCTACGAGATAGTATTAAAGAAATTTACCAAAGAGATAGTGTTGTTGAACTTATTAAAATTTGTTTCTCGGTATAAATTTAAAAATTATTTAGAAGAAACTTACAAATTATTAAAAGATAAAGATATTGAAGATTATATAGTGTTTCTAATTAATTTTATATATGAAGAGATCGAAAAAAGAAAAAGAAGATCTATACATTATTTGGTTGAATTGTCGAGAAGTTATTCTAGCAATAATGACATAAAGAATTTTATAAATAACTACTTTTCAAAACATTCATATAGTGATATGTTAGATGAATTAAACAAAGAAATTAAGGAAGAAAAAATTTTAAAGTTTTTAGATATATTAAATCAGCTTGAAGATTACGAGATCAAAATTATATATAAAAGTCTTAGTAAATACAATAAAAATATTTCTATGAACCTTATTAGTGTTTTTTTAAAATTAATTTTAAATCATAATATCAAAAAAATTATTCCAGAATGGGAATTTTTTTGCAAAAATTCTAATTACTTTTCTAGTAATTTCATTGAAAAAATCTTTATATTTCTAGAAAAATTTGATCATTTTGAGGAATTTTATAGAGTTTTTCTAAAGTATAATTATGACAAGAGTATAGTCAAAAAATATTATTATATAGACAAATCATTATCAGCTAAAATTATTTTAAATTCTTTGTACAAAGAGCTAAAAAAATTAACTTTAGAATTGGAGGGATAATTTTGGAAGAAATGTTTGAAGTTGAAGAAACTCTTAAAAAGATCAACTCTGAAGTAAAAAAATTAAAAACATACAATGATTCAATTGAAGTAATTGAAAAAAGTCTCAGTGAAATACTAAATAGTTACAAAAGAACGCTTTCCAAATTAGATGAATACATTAAAATAAACAACGATTTAGAAGCTCAAATAAAACAGCTAAATTTAAAATTGGAAAAAATGAATGATGATTTTTTTAAAGCTAAGAGATTTTTAAAAGATAATATTTTTGAATACTCAATTATAATCGTTTTTATAGTCTTTTTAATTTTTGAAATATTAAAATGAAATCTCTGCCCCTGGTGGACTTACCCCCGAAAGTGAAACGGATAAAAAAATAACTATACACTTTTCAAACAACATGGTTTCGGTATTCCACCGGAGCCATGTTTTTTAACC
>NZ_JAIHAP010000027.1:0-24201 GCF_020054775.1 Thermosipho sp. (in: thermotogales)
AGGTTAAAAAACATGGCTCCGGTGGAATACCGAAACCATGTTGTTTGAAAAGTGTATAGTTATTTTTTTATCCGTTTCACTTTCGGGGGTAAGTCCATTAAGTGGGCGTTTTTAATTATCTTCTTTCTTTTTTTCCTCTTTTTTTATCAAGTCTTCTTCTGTATTCAGAAAGCTTTCTATCACTATCTTTCATAAACTTTGCAAGCTTTTTTTCAAAATCATTGTTTACTTTCTTTTCTTCGCTTTTTCCTTCACTGCTGTTAGCTGAAGTATCTTTTAGAGTTAATTCCCATTTCCCATCTCTAGTTTTTCCTACAATTTTACCTTCGATTTCTTGCCCTAGTGATAAGTGATCACTCACTGACTTAACATATGTAGGTGCAATCTTTGAGATATGTACAAACGCCTTTTCTCCATCCTCTAGTTCAATGTTAGCTCCAAACTTTAGTATCTCCACTACTTTTCCCTTTACTACTTGCCCAACTTCCATACACGCAAAACCTCCCTATGGTTTAAAAAAATAATTTGGGAGCTAATGCTCCCCGCATTATAGCCACATTAATCTAAATTATATTTTTTCTTGAATTTTTCAATTCTTCCTTCTGTATCAACTATCATTCCTGCTGCGCCTGCACCTTTGTAGAATGGATGACAACTTGAACACACGTCAATTCTCACATTTTCTTTTGCACTGTAAAATTTGTGTTCTGCTCCACAAGCACATTTTACTGTTATCAATTTCATCTCTGGGTGAATTCCCTTTTTCAATTTACTCACCTCTCCTAATTATTTTATCATTTTTATCATTAGTATTATACCACATAAATCGTTTATGTAAAGTTTACGTATTATCTTTAAGTAAAATTTTTATTAACATATTCTCCACTGATTTTAACAATCCTTTTCTTGGTAACGAATCAACACTTGCAATCATATCTGTAGCAGCTTTTGGGTCTACTTCCTCATTAATTATTTTTTTCTTCTTACCTTCAACTATCAAACTTTCAATCTTTCCCAAAAAACTTTCGTATTTTTCCCTAGCATTTTTCCAATTTTCTTGATCTATAACCTTTGTCTTCTCACAACGCAAAAGATCAGAAATTGCCTTCTTACTTGTCAAAAAATCAATATACCTTTTCAAGAAATTTTTTATCCTTGCAACATAAGAAGAATCACTCTCGTCGACTCCAAATAATTCGTTTTCCAACTCTTCAATAGATTTAATCCATACCTCTTCAAAAAGTGCTTCTTTACTTGGGAAATAATAATAAATTAAAGATTTTCGCACACCTGCAATCTGTGCGATTTCATCAATGCTTACAGCATCATATCCTTTTTCCGAAAATGCTTTTTTAGCAGCCTCTAAAATCAATATCTTCGTGTTTTTCCTTGCCATTAATACACCTCTTAAAGCGGGGGGAAATAACCCCCCGCGTTAATTATAATTCTAACTTTTTATCAACTTTGAGTGCTTCTTCTCTATTTGCGTATCTCTTCATTCTTGTCTCATAGTTGTAAATTCCTCTATTTACAGGGTATCTTTCGACATAACCATGTTCGTACCACAGTTTATCTGCATATTGTTTCCATTCTTCAGCAAGTTTATCTATCTCAGGTGCTAATTCCGTAATTACTTTTTCTGATCCTTCATGTTGTGGAATTGCATCAAAATGTTTTACCATTGCTCTAAACACTTTTGGATTATCAATAATAGGACATGGTCTGAAAAGATTATTTGAGAATGGAATCATTCTCTTATATGCTTCAAAGAATGGAGATTTAAATATTTCAAGCAATGTTTTTTCTCTTATACTATCTTTTGCAAATTGTTGGAAAACACATGGTTCAACATAACCCTTTGCATTTACGTGGAAATATTTTGAACCAGCTGATAAACATCCGTGTGTTAAGAAACCATGGTTCCAAAAATCTGCAACAAACGCAAACCTTCCACTTAATCTTACTTCATCTGTTTTAAAGAACCTTTCGTATCTCTGCTTTGGAGTAGGCACAAGATCCATTGATGGATTCATTCCCACTGGCATGAATTGGAATACCCAAGTATATGCTACACCATTTTCAGCAAGAAAATCCCAAAATTCATCTTTCATTATAACATCATGGTTCTTTCTAGTAGCAGTAACACTTGCTCCAAATGGTACACCATATCTTCTTAGTCTTTCCCATGTATTTTGAATAGCATTGAATACACCTTTACCTCTTCTCCAATCTGTTTCTTCCTCAAATCCTTCAACTGAAATTGCTATAGTAGCATTCCCAAGTTCTGACAATTTTTTAGCTTTTTCTTCATTAATCAAAATTCCATTGGAGTAAATCATAAAGTAGTGTTGATCAAATTCTTCTAAAATTTCAAGAAGATGTGGCCAATAGAAAGGTTCTCCACCAGTAATAATCCAGAAGAAAATTCCAAGCTCTTCACCTTGTTTTAAAATGCTTCTTACTTCTTCTTTTGAAAGTTCATACTTTCTTCCATAAAGCCCTGCATAACATCCAATACAATTCAAATTACATGCATATGTAGGACTTATAACTCCAAATTTTGGAAGAACAACTTTCTCCTTTTCCATATTTTTTTGTCTCAAAGGTTCACCAATTGCCCATTCGTTAATAATAAGGTTGTTGATAATCTTTTCAGTACACTTTGGGCTTGACTTTTGGAAAATCTCTATCCACTTTTTGATCATAGGATGTTCTTCTTGAGCCATTAAACCTAATTTCTTCAAACCACTTTTTGCAGGTTCTTTACTCAAAGCTCCAACTGTAAACAATAACTTTGCAAAAGATTGAGTATCTGCTTTTCTCACAAATGAGTTAATCATCTTCCCCGCTTGCCTATAAATCATACCTTTTATTCCGCCTACAGCCATCCTAACACCTCCAATTTTTATTGACCGTTCAGTCAAATTTTACACCTATTTCCTTAATTTTTTGTTTCTTTAAAGTAACAATTTAATTTTGTGTTATTCTTTTCTAAAAAAATGACTATAATTATAGTCAAGGAGGGATTGTATTTGAATTTAAAAAACAAAAATATTTACTATAGCATTGCTGAAGCAAAAGCAAAATTTTCAAAAGTAATAGATGAATCTCGTGAAAATAATGTAATTATAACTAAAAATGGAAAACCTGTTTCTGTAATCATAGACTTTGATAAATTTGAAAAAATAGTAAGTTTTTTAGAAAATGTATGGGAATTATACTTACTTGAAATAGGTGATCCCTCAAAATTTAAAGATTTAAATATAAATGATCTTTTTTCTGATAATGATTAGGAGGTGTAAAAGATGGCAAAGGTTGAGTTAGAACACGTATGGAAAATCTATGATGGAAAGGTAGAAGCTGTAAAGGATGCAACATTCACAATAGAAGACAAGGAATTTGTAGTGCTTCTAGGTCCATCTGGTTGTGGAAAAACTACCACTTTGAGAATGATTGCAGGGCTTGAAGAAATTACAAAAGGTACATTAAAAATTGATGGTAAAGTTATGAACGATGTTGAACCAAAAGATAGAGATATTGCTATGGTTTTCCAAAATTATGCACTTTACCCACACATGACAGTATATGACAATATGGCATTTGGTTTAAAGCTAAGAAAAGTTCCTAAGGATGAAATTGATAGAAGAGTAAAAGAAGCTGCAAAAATTTTGGGAATTGAAGAATATCTTGATAGGAAACCAAGGCAACTTTCTGGTGGTCAAAGACAAAGAGTTGCTGTTGGTAGGGCTATAGTAAGAAATCCAAAAGTTTTCTTATTTGACGAACCTCTATCTAACCTTGATGCAAAATTGAGAACTCAAATGAGATCTGAATTAAAGAAGCTTCACCATAGACTCGAAGCAACTATTGTTTACGTTACTCATGACCAAATTGAAGCTATGACAATGGCTGACAAAATTATAGTTATGAAAGATGGTGTAATTCAACAAATAGGCTCACCACACGAAATTTACAACAAGCCAGCAAACACATTTGTTGCTGGATTTATTGGTAGCCCTGCTATGAATTTTGTTAATGCAAAAATTATTAGAGAAAATGGTTTATGGATTAAATCGAGTGGATTAAAACTCAAAGTACCATCTCAATTCGAAGAAACTCTTGAAAAATATATCGATAAAGACATTATCTTTGGAATTAGACCTGAAAATATTTATGACAAGATGTTTGCTATGCTGCCAAAAGAAGGAGAAAATACTGCCAGAGCTAAAGTTGACGTAGTTGAACCACTTGGTAGCGAAACTATATTACACCTTGTAGCAGGCGAAGATAAGTTGGTTGCAGTTGTTGATCCAAAAACCGAGGCAAAAGAAGAACAAGAAATTGATTTGGTATTCGATATGAATACAATGCATGTATTTGATAAAGAAACAGGTAAAGCGATATTATAATGGCTAATCAAACAACAAAATCCCCGGTGTTAAAACCGGGGATTTTGTTATTTAAATCTTTCATAAATTAAATCTATATTTCTCAGATAATACTCAGGATTAAATATTTCATCAATTTCTTCCTGAGAAAATTTAAAATAGTTTTTTACTTCATCTTTAAATGAACTTTTATTCTCCCAACATTTTAATGCTATTTTTTGTACTTCTTTATATGCTTCTTCTCTTGTATAACCCTTTTCTACTAATTTCAAAAGGACTCTCTGTGAATAGACTAAGCCTTTTGTCTTATCAATATTTTTAACTACATTGTCTTCAAAAATTGTTAAGTTTTCAATTAGATAAGTCGCCTTTTTTATCATATAAAATAAGGTCATTGTAATATCGGGAAACATGTATCTTTCAACAGATGAGTGAGAAATATCTCTCTCATGCCATAGGACAATATTTTCCAACGCACTATTTACATAACTCCTAATCACTCTTGACATCCCCGTAAGCCTTTCACAGAGTATTGGGTTCTTCTTATGCGGCATAGCTGATGAACCTCTCTGACCTTTTTTGAAGGGTTCTTGTACCTCCAATGTTTCTGTCTTTTGAAGATGTCTAATTTCCACCGCTATTCTTTCTATAGCACTTGCAATTAATGCAAATACATTTATTAAATTTGCATGAATATCTCTTGGAATTACTTGAGTTGCAACTTTAACAGGCTTTAGAGAAAGATAAGAAAGCGCAAGTTTTTCAACTTCGGGATCAATATTTGCATAATTTCCTACAGCACCTGATAACTTACCTACTGAAATTTCATCTATAGCATTTTTAAGTCTTTCTATATTTCTTTCAATCTCTGCTGCCCAGGAGAGATATTTCAAACCAAAAGAAGTTGGTTCAGCATGAACTCCATGGGTTCTTCCTATTGTTGGCAACTTTTTATATTCAAAAGCTTTCTTTAATAAAACTTCATGCAGATTTTCAAGTTCATCGTATATATACCTTGTAGCCCTTAAAAGTGCTAAACTATTTGCAGTATCAACTACATCTGACGATGTAAGTCCAAAATGAAAATACCTTGATTCATCGCCCATTTTTGATGTTGCAACTTTAATAAAAGCTATTACATCATGATCAACTACCTTTTCAGTTTCAAGTATTTCTTCTACATTCAGATATGAATTTTTTTTGGCTCTTTCATATGTGCCCTTTGGCGCTACTTTAAGCTCCTCGTATGCTCTAATAACAGCAAGTTCAACCTCGAGCCATCTTTTGTACTGACTTTCCAACGTCCAATGACTTTTAAGTGGCTCTAGCGCGTATCTTTCAACCATTTTTTCACCCCCACACAGCATTTTACACCTAAAGTATACCATTCAAATTCAAAAAAAATGAAAAATGGAAGTTAATCTTTACAAAAATTATTGTTTAGTATATAATATATATGTACAATTATACATATATGCAATAAATTATAATTCAAGGAGGAATCTTTATGGATGAATCTATATACCAACTTTCTGAATTTTTTAAAATTTTATCTGACCAAACAAGATTAAAAATCTTGATTGCGCTTTCAAAAAAAGAATGTAGTGTTTCAGAACTTCAAGAGTTTTTGAACACTACACAATCTACGGTTTCTCATCAATTACGTATTTTAAGGCAAACCAACCTAGTAAAATATTCAAAAGTTGGAAGGAGAGTATACTACAAACTTTATGATGAACATGTAAAAACAATCATCAATTTTGCACTTGAACATCTTGAAGAATTTAGAGGAGGTAGCAAGAATGCATAGTCATGACCATCATGGAAATTCAGACATTGTTGGAGTAAAATTACTGTTTTCAGTTTTTTTTAATCTTGCAATTACACTATCGGAAATAATAGGAGGAATAATCTCAGGAAGTCTTGCTCTAGTCTCAGATGCTTTACATAACTTAAGTGATACAGGTGCACTTTTAACAAGTTACTTTGCAAGAAAAATTTCTAAAAAACCAAGAGATTTAAAATTCACATATGGTTATAAACGTGCCGAAACAATTGCTGCAATAATTAATACCACAGTACTTCTTGCCATTTCTTTTTCATTAATTGTTGAAGGTATCAGAAAAATCATTCAACCTAATGAAATTAATACAGACATAATGCTTATTATTGCATATATTGGACTTGCCGGAAATTTACTTACTGCAATTTTACTCTTTTCACATAGTAAAGAAAACCTAAATCTAAAATCTTCTTTTCTCCATATTTTAAGCGATCTATTATCTTCAATTGCCATAATAATAACTGGTCATATAATGCAATTTTATAATTTGTATATCTTAGATCCTATAATAACTTTCTTAATCTCTGCCTATATAATTATAGAATCAATTCATATTTTAAAAGATGCTATAACAATAACTATGCAGGCTGTACCAGATGGTGTTAATTTTGAAATTATTAAAGATAAAATTGAATCCTTACCATTTGTCAAAGATATGCATCATACTCATATATGGTCTCTTGACGGCAATAATCTTTTTATTGAATCTCACATAAAAGTTATAGGAAAAGACTATGATAACTACTTAAAAGAAATTAAAGCTATTCTAAATAAAAATGGTATTTCACATTCTACTATACAAATAGAATCTGAATATTGCGATGATTTTTGTATTGAAGAAAAAGATTAACTATGTTAAAATATCAAGTAGAATCTGGGCGTAGTTCAGTTGGCTAGAACGCCAGAATCGGGATCTGGAGGTCGTGGGTTCAAGTCCCACCGCCCAGACCACCTCTAGCTCCTACGGGTTATTTATAAACCCTTTATTTATTGTCTTTTTAGAAGGTTATGATTTTGTCTATATAGGAAAACTCTAAAAGCCCTCCGTTTTGGAGGGCTTTTGTTATACTTAACTACTGTATTTTCTGCCATTTTTACCATTTTGCTCTCCCAAAATTGTTAATTATAACATTTTAACTCTATTATTTCTTTGGTTTATATTCCACTATTATTCGATGTATAATTATCTTATTGATGTTTTTCTTATCATTAGAACCAGGTGTAAAAACAAAACGGTTATATTCTAAAAACACATAATTTTCTCTATCTAATCCTATATTAGCAACCAAAGCTGTTATATCATTAATTTCGTTGTTACTAAGAAACAACAATTCTAAATAAATCAAATTAATTCAATTAGAGAATTGACTTTATCTGAAGTTCAGACGTTAACTAAAAATGCATTAAACGATTTAAATGATCCGGAATCAGCAAGAAAACTATTACTAAATCTTATCGAACAAATAACTGTTGATTTTGAAAATACAAAGATACTAATTATTACTAAATTTGGAGAATATACTCTTACTTATCTTAAATAAAATATACTAGGCGTAATTTTTGACATTTTAGCACCTAAAAAACAACATTTTAAACTATGAAATATTGAATCTTTATGTACCTAACTAAATCAAAGATAAGGTCCCCGCAAAGGGGACCCTATTTATTTTTTACAGCGGCATCAATATGTTTGACGACTATGTAATTATTAATCTTTCTTTAACTGCTGCTATTCGAACTCTGTTAAGACTACTCGCTTGTTTTCGTAAATAATCTGTCTCACTTCCTCGGCATATTCGCTTCCACCAATTTGTTCAAGATATTTCAACATTCTTTCATAACTAAATGGTTGATTTCTTTCTTTCCAACCTAGTAGAAAATATTTCAAAACATCATCCATTGAATACTTACCATTCGTAATCTCCCTAAGTTTCTTATCCATATAATAAACAATTACAGCTCCTTTACCGTTAGGAAGATAACCATCATGCTTGTTAGGATTAAAATAAACTATTGTTGCATCCTTTCTAGTACCATAAATAGACTTGTAATATTGATACCATCCTTTCATGTATTGATTAGGTTTTGTCAAATCTAGTTCAGTAAGAATTTTGTTACAATAAAATTCATTGAATCCTTCAGCCCAGAGGCCTTGATGCTCATTTGGTTTTAATTCCAATTTTATGCCACAAGCCCAGCCGTTCCATCTGTGATAAATCTGATGAACAATCATTTCACCAAAACCCCATACACTTGAAAATCCTTGAGCATCTGTATATTCACCAACATATATACGATTATAGTCATCAACAAACATCACTACATAATCACTATAATTGCAGTTTCTAAAATCCGCATCCGAACCCCACGCTTCAACCAATTTCTGATAAGCATTGAACGTGTACTCTTCCCAAGGTGATACAATCGTTTTTTCCTTGATTACCAATATATTGTGTTAGCTACTTTTTGAGTATACTCATAAAAATAGCTTGGATCATACGCGTAAAAATGACTAGCCGCTATAGAAGCTCTTAGTTCTCCTTCATCATTTTTAGGAAGTTTGCTTTTAGATACATAAAGAACACCAAGCTTTGAACTCTTCCACCATGTATTTAAATTCCATACAACGGGTTTAATAGCCGAAAGTCCATAATCTTCAATTGATCAGATATCTCTGGAAATAACATGAACTGTTCGTGACTAGCCATAAAATATCTGTCACTAAGATATCCTTCTACATCATGTCCAGATTCAGAAATTTTTGATTTATCAACTATGTATTCAATTCTGAAATAACCTTTACCTTTGCTTGGTTTAATAAAAATTTTATATTCGCTTGAATTAACCTCAGAACTTGGTTTGCCATATGTTTTATAAAAAGTCACTTTAGGTACTTTGGCAAAAGTCATACCTATATCTGGACTATGATGGCAAGTATATCTATTAAACACTATATTTGAAGCATTGTTGAATTGCCCAAAGATAGTCACCTTAACATGACTAGTATCAACATCAGTTAGATCTATGAAGTTGAAAAATCTGTAACCTTCAAGAAACCCAATACTACCAAAAGTTTTGAAAGGAATTTCAAGAATAGTGTTTTCATCTTTCTTAAACCTAAGAAGATATTCTTTGCTGGGGCTTAGTCCAGAAAACCTTAATACTGCATGTCCTTCAGTAAGGGAAAAACTATCAGAAAGTACTGGTGTAAGAGACTCATCGATTAGCTCGTAATAGAGTTGACTTGATATGGGATTTGCAGATATTTCAAATACAAAAGTTTTATCTGTAAGTTCTAATAATGAAACATTAATGGTATCAATGTCTTCTTGCAGTGTACAATTACTAGAACCCAGCAGAATAAAAAGAAAGGCTAGAAATAATAAGAATGAAGTATTCTTTACAACTTTCCGTTCGAAAAAATTTCTCATTTCAAATACCCCCTTCCCCCTTGGTACTTCTAATAAAAGAAAAAAGTATTAAAAGTAATATTAATTTACCGGTGAACAACTTTACTTTTGTTTTTCGTTAAGCACTGAATACTATTTTTCCAATTTAATTAATTCATTTAATATGACTTTTGATTGTCAAAATTATAACATAATTATAACTATATTAAAACTTTAAAATAAAAAACAATTAAGCGAAGATAAGAATTAACATCTCCTGGAAGATTGCTAAAATCTTTTTAGACAAATCAGACAAAAGAATGGTAGATAAAAGTCTTCGTTTTTGACTATTCATAATATAGTTTAAATTTTAATCTTGTTGTATGTAAATTGTCAATGAAAACACAATGATAATGTTTAAAACAAATTCTATACAACATACTCTAACCTTATAAATAAAGTGTTTCTACACTTCAAGGTTTTTGCCATGTCATTGTGCCAATATCAACTTTAGTTCCCACTTTATTTTTACAACTCTGTATTTATATGCTTTTTGGAATTTAACTGAAAAATAAGTCCCTTTTTAAATAGTCTCTTGTTTTACATATTTTGTTTGAATGTTTAACATGCTTAGTTATTGGTTAACACAAACTATTAAGAAAAAAATCTTTTCTTCATTATCTGCATTTTTTTGGCTTATTTAAAACTTTCTATTTACTGTTTCAAGATTCGGATTTTAAATACGACTTTATATATCTCCTAACTATTTCTAGATCTCTACTACAATTCCATTAAAGTATAAACTGCTTTCTTTATTTAAAGTTTATCTTCATTATCAACAGAGATTCTTCTATAAGAGATATAGAATACCCTTTTTACTCTTATATACTTAAGATTTATTGAAAGTGTTCCGTTATCATTTATAGTATATGTCCCTTCTATTAAATCTTGCCGATTTGATTAGAGTAGCCTACTAATTATACTGTACTGTGGTTCCTATAATAAGGATAAGTAAACATTTAAAGATACAACAACAAAAAACTTAGGTGTAAATTCTCAGTATGTCGGTGTAAACATCCAATTGAGTTTATTTTCTTGGTTCACCTTTCTTTTAATTTCAATATTACCATATGTTAGATAATTCTTTCCCACAATCGTTCTCTACATTCAGTGACACCCAAGAAAGAAACAATAGTTTTCTTAGAAAGTTTTTACACCATGTAAAGCTTAATGATTTCTTGCTTTATATTCATATGATAGATTGTTTTTGCCTTTTTTTAATCAAAGAAAAACACCCCCTTGTTGGTTTTATTGTACCACTTTGGGGGTGTTTTTTCATTTCTTTTTTTATCTTCTCTCATTTAATGAGTTTGGCGCTAAACTCGAAGATTTAGTCATTTTTCGATATACCTTTCAATATAACTAACAACCTAAACTAATTATCCTAATGCCCTTGGATCAAATGCATCTCTTAATCCATCACCGACAAAGTTAAATGCTAAAACGGTAACGAATATAAATATACCTGGTATCAAAAGCCATGGCGCATTTTGCAATACATAAATATCTTGTGCTCTTGCCATCATTAATCCCCATGATGCAGACGGTTCTCTAATTCCTAAACCTAAGAATGAAAGACCTGCTTCACCCAATATATATCCAGGAATAGACAATGTTGCAGCAACTATCATGTATGTCATTGTATTTGGAATAACATGTTTCCAAAGTATTTTACTATCTGGATATCCTAATGCGTATGCTGCTTCAACAAATTCATTTCTCTTAATCGACAACACCATACCTCTTATAATCCTTGCACGTCCAGCCCATCCAATAAAGGAGAGGATAAATACTAACATAATATACACTTGTGATGATGGAATATCTAATGGTAACAATGACCTCAAAAGTATCAAGAGATAAAATCCTGGAATTGACATAATAATTTCTGTAAATCTCATCAACAACTCATCTGCTACTCCACCGTAATAACCAGCAATTCCTCCAAAGAACAGTGATAGTGTTAATGTTATTGCAAGTCCTATAAATCCTATTGACAATGAAATTCTTGATGCAAATATTAATCTTGACCAAACATCTCTTCCAAACTCATCAGAACCCATTATGTATAATCTCACAAATGGATTGTTGTCATAATTATCTACACCATATAAATGGTATTTTAATGGAATAATCCAGAATACATAACCTACTCTTCCATAATCTTTTTTCTTTGGTCCCCAACTTTCAACAAACCACTTTATTGGATAGTATTTATAATCAAAATCTTTTATTAACAAATCTTTTCCAAACAAAATTGTCTTCTTTCCATTTTCATCAGTGTATTTTATGTAATTAATTGAGTATTTTAAACCAACCTTTTCAATTTCATTTTCGCTTGTTACTCCAAGTTTAAAACCGTATTTTCCAAAAATAACATTTTTTGCAGTTGCAGTATTATTTTCTATAAACGCTTCTCCTTTTGTTAAAACACTATCATTTACTCCTGCTACAAAATATTTTGTGTTCTCACTTGATGATGATACTTTTTTCCATTCATTATTAACCATCACATACTCTTCTTTTTTTAGTGTAAATTCCAAATCACTTACATTAATAACTTTTCCTGGAAAGTCAGTTCTTGCAAAATATTTTGCATCATTCATTACTAATGTTATTAGTTCACCTTTGTATTCAACTGTAACCCTACTTGGAAAATATAATTGCCTAGTTTTTCTTGTATAGTCTAATTTATCTACATAACTTGCGTAGGGTAAAACATAAGAGCCAATTTTTTTCTCAAAATCACCGACCTTGTATATCTTATCTACTTTTGTAGGAGGTGCATATGAATGTTTAAGACTTTGCTCAAATGGATTATATGGTGCTAAAAAATCAGCAGCAAACATCATAATATAAAGCACGATTAGCACCCATAACCCTACCATGGCGAGTTTATTTTTCTTAAAAGCTCTCCACATCAATTGACCACGTGTAAGATATACTTCTTCAAAATCTATATTTTCATTACTATTATTTTTTTTCTTAACTTGTTCTTTTTTAGCCATCAACTACTACCTCCTATTCCAACCTAATTCTTGGATCAACTGCTGCAAGCAAAATATCACCAACTAAATTACCTGCAATCAACATGATAACACTTATAATTGTACTAGCCATAACCACATATATATCTTGTTGTACTAATGCTTGATAAACAAGTCTTCCAAGTCCTGGCCAAGAAAAGATCGTTTCGGTAATAACAGCTCCACCCAACAAGCTTGACAAACTAAAACCAAACATTGTAATCAATGGATTTATAGCATTTCTCATTGCATGCTTAAATATAACTACTCTTTCAGGCATACCTTTTGCTCTTGCAAATTCAACATAGTCTTCATTCAACACGTCCAATAAGCTTCCTCTCATGTACCTCATCAATCCTGCAAAACCACCAAATGTCAAAGTAAATGCGGGAAGTTGCATGTGCCAGAATATATCTTTAAAACCTTGCCAAACAGTCATCTTTGAGTGATTAACATCATACATACCAGCAACTGGGAATGTACCAGTTTTTGCTGCAAAATACAATAACAATAATGCTAAAAAGAAACCAGGAATTGCTATACCAGTAAATGCAATTACAGTTAAAAATTTATCCCAAAAACTGTACTTTTTCAGAGCAGATATGACACCTAAAATAACACCAACTATCCATGAAATTACAAACGAGTAAAGTGACAATATCAAAGTTGCAAGAACCCTTTCACCAATTAGATCTACAACGGGTCTTCTATAGTAAAATGAATAACCCAAATCACCAGTTAAAACTCTTTTAATCCATTTAAAATACTGTACCATCACTGGTTGATCCAAACCGTATTGTTTTTCAAGTGCTTTAATAAATTCTTCTGAGACTGATGGATCAAGTCTGTACTGGTCTAGAAAATCTCCAGGTGCAGCTTGCATTATCAAAAACACTATTAGCGTTATTATAAAAAGCTCGGGAATCAAAATTATTAATCTACGTGCTATATACCTTAGCAATCTCCGTCACCTCACTTTTAATTTTTAAAATGGGCGCGGGGCTAACACCTCACGCGCCCACATAATTTTTTACTGTTCTTTCCACTCTTCATAAATATTCCATGTTGTTCCACCAAGTGGTCCTATCTTTACATTTCTAAGTGTTGCTTTGTAAGCATAAAGTCTTAAAGAGTTTACGGTATAAATCAATGGTAAGTGTTCAGATACTAATTGTTGGAATCTTGAGAAGTAATCTTTTACGATATTTTCATCAAGTATTCTTACATTTTCTCTAAATATCTTGTCAATTTCTACTTCCCAATCTGGTAAGTAGTAGTCGTTAGGATCTACAAAATCTGCAACTTCTGGTGAATAATTCCAGAAATGTAATGATGCATCTGTTCTCCATACGTTTGCTCCACCTTGTGGTTCATCATTACCAGTTAATCCTATAATTATTGATTCCCAATCACCTGTATTCAACATTTTTTGAACTAGTGTATTGAAATCGATTGGAGTAAATGTTACGTCCATACCAAGTTGTTTTAATGCATCTTGGATTATATTTGCTACTCCTTCTCTAACTCTGTTTCCTGAATTTGTTGTAAGTAAGAATTTAACAACATTTCCATCTTCGTCAACTAATTCTCCTTTATCATTCCAGCTAAATCCGCCCATTTCTAACATTGCCCTTGCAAGGTCCAAGTCGTATTCATACTTTACCACAACATCTTCGTTGTAATATGGTGAACTCATTGATACTGGTGACCATTGTGCAATTCCAAGTCCATTGTAAAGTGTATCAATAATAGATTCTTTATCTATTGCATATGCAACTGCTTTTCTAAAGTATTCATTTCTGAACCATTTTCTCTTAACTGGATCTGGTGCATTCCAGTTGAATGTAATAAATGTTGTTCCAAATGCTGGACCTGCTGTCGTAACTACTATGTTGAGTTCTTTTTCTTTTTCTTTTAATTCTGCAAATTCTGTTCCTCTTGGACCATAAATATCAATCTCTCCATTTTCAAATGCAAGTCTCATTGCATCTTGGTTTGAAATTATCTTATAGAGTACTTCATCAAAGTATGGAAGTTGTTGTCCGTTTGCATCTTTCTTCCAGTAATATGGGTTCTTTACAAATCTGACATATTGGTCAGGAACGTATTCTACTGGAATGTATGGACCAAGACCTACTACTTCTCCTTTATTTATTGCATCTACTGTCCAGAATTCTTCAAAGTTTCCATTCTTTACATATTCTTCTGCTAAATGTTTTGGATAAATATACATTCCACCAAGGTATCTAAATGCAAGCCTAAATGGTTCAGGATAATACATTCTAACTGTATAATCATCAATCTTTTCTGCTTTTGGTAAATATCCATTTGTACTCATTATAACATCTTTAAATGAACTTGGAATATCTGGGTTTGTATATATATCGTTCAATGTAAATACAATATCCTCTGCTGTCAATGGTTGCCCATCACTGAACTTTACTCCTTTTCTAATATGCCAAATAATTTCCATTCCACCATCTGCAGTTAGCCTTGGACCTTCCCAGCTTTCTGCAATTGCTGGATAGAATTCCATATCTACACGATGTCTTTCAATGAGAGTTCCACCATACCCCATGAACATATCAATAACATCGGTTGAACTAGTTTCCTTTGCTGTAACATCGTTTACTGTCTTTGGACCACTAAGAGTTCCTATAACAAACTGACCTCCCGGCTTTCCCTGTGCATCTGCTCCAATATATGGAAGTTGAGCAGCGTAGGCAAACACTACTGCTAATACTGCAAGTAATACCATGAGTTTTTTCATAAACTCACACCCCCTCTTTTTCTACCAGGTGACAAGAGACCTGGTGATTTTCAGAAATTTTATACATCTGTGGATATTCTTTTTCACATTTTTCCATTTTAAATGGACATCTTGGATGGAAGAAACATCCGCTTGGTCTTGCAATTGGGTTTGGAACATTTCCTGTTAAAATAATTCTCTTTCTTTGTTTTTCTACTTTTGGATCAGGAATTGGAGAAGCTGATAATAATGCCTTCGTATATGGGTGAATTGGATTTTCAAAGACTTCATCAACATCACCCATTTCAACAATTCTTCCAAGATACATAACAGCAACCTTATCACTAATAAATCTAACAAGTGATAAATCGTGTGAAATAAAAATATATGTTAAATCAAGTTCTTCTTGGAATTTTAAAAATAGATTAATAATCTGGGCTTGAACTGACACGTCAAGAGCTGATGTAGGTTCATCCAAGAAAATTATCTCAGGTCCAACAGACAAAGCCCTTGCAATTGCTATCCTCTGTTTTTGACCTCCACTGAATTGGTGAGGATATCTATCCATATGGTAAGGTTTAAGTCCAACCATCCTCAATATTTCAACTGCTTTATCATATGCCTCTTTCTTATCTTTAACAATTTTATGGAACAACAATGGCTCTGTCAATATCTGACCAATCGTCATACGTGGATTTAATGAACCAATAGGATTTTGGAAAACTATCTGCATTTTTCTTCTAAATGGTAATAACTCTTTTCTATTTAAGTTAGAAATATCTTGGCCAAATATCTCAATTTTCCCATCTGTCGGATCTATTAATCTTAACATTGTCCTTGCAGCAGTTGTCTTTCCACATCCTGACTCTCCAACTAAAGCAAATGTTTCTTTCTTTTTTACCTCAAAAGATATATCATCTACTGCTTTTACATCTCCGACATGTTTTTTAACAAGAAAACCTTTTGTAATCGGAAAGTATTTTTTTAGATTTTGTACTTTTATTATTGTTTCATTATTCATTCTTCATCGCCTCCGATTCTTTCTTGTCTAGTACTGGATTGAAGCACCTTACAAAGTGTCCTGGTTCCAACTCTACCAATTCAGGTAATTCTTTCGTACATTTATCAAGTTTTCTCGGACATCTTGGTGCAAATGGACATACGTTTGGCACATCAATCATTCTCGGAGGTTGTCCTGGAATTGCCTCAAGCTTATCTTGCTTCTTATCAAGCCTTGGTATCGCCCTAAGCAACATATGTGTATATGGATGGAGTGGGTTATAGAAAATATCTTCTGCTGTTGCAATTTCCATTTGCCTACTTCCATACATAACTATAATTCTATCCGCCATCGATGCAATTACGCCTAAATCGTGAGTTATAAACAACAAACCGGTCTTAAATTCCTTTTGCAAATCCTTCATCAATTCCAATATTTGAGCCTGGATAGTAACATCCAAAGCAGTTGTAGGTTCATCCGCAATCAAGACTTTTGGATTACAAGAAAGAGCAATTGCTATAACAGCACGCTGCCTCATACCACCGCTAAATTCAAATGGGTATGCAAACATTCTCTTTTCAGGCGCAGGAATCTGAACCTTTCTAAGCATTTCAGTACCTATTTCCCACGCTGTCTTTCTATCAACATTTTGGTGCCTTATAATAGTCTCAGTCAATTGATCACCAATTGTATAAAGAGGATTTAAGGAAGTTAGTGGGTCCTGGAAAATCATACTAATTTCTTTTCCTCTTATCTCTGCAATTTCATCTTTTGACAACTTTAACAAATCTTCCTCTTTCCCTCTACCTCTGTAAATAATCTGCCCATTAACGATCTTTCCAGGCTTGTGTATAAGCCTCATAATAGACTTTACAGTTACACTTTTTCCGGAACCTGTTTCACCAACAATTCCTACAACTTCGTTTTCATGAAGGTCAAAACTGACATCGTTTACAGCCTTTACTACCCCTTCTTCCATATAAAACCATGTGCTCAGGTTTCTAACTGATAATATGGGTTCCAAAAGATTTCACCTCTCTTAACTAGTTTTTTTCATCGGCTATTAACTCCAAAATTTCTAGAGTCGGTTCATAAGTAGCAATTAATACCCAATTATCATACCGTCTATAAATATACATTTTGTTAACAAAATATTCATTTTCAAAGCCTTGATAATTACCTTTTAAGATATTTAAAATTGTTCGGAAAACTAATTTTTCTAAATTTTCATACATTTCTGGGAGTATCATTATATTTATACCACAAGATGTTTCAAATGTAAAGTGTTTGTAAAAATACTGATTTTTAAGGTAAAAGTCGTCATTTTTACTTAAAACTTTACAATTACGGTTTTCAATTAATGATATTACCTTATTTATCAATTTTTCACTATATTTTATATTAAAATGCATTCCATTATACAAAGAAACTTCTAAGTTATCTAAATCAATAACAACATTTGCTTTTTTTATATCTACAATTTTGAATTTATATCCATTTAAGTTCAAATAATCTATTAATTTACCAACATAATAGTTATCTCCTTTTACATATATTTTTTTTGCAGAATTAAAATTAAAATACAATGCTACAATTATAAAAGCAGAAATTATAAATATAAAAAACCAGTTCCTACTTATTTTTATCACCTCAACATAATATATTTTTCACAAGTTAATAGGTTACCATATTGAAAAAATTTTTCAAGTCTTATTAAACTTTGTAATTTTGATTTTTTGACAATTATACAGAATAATGTTAAAATAATTCATGGTGCCGTGCTAAGCGGGGGGTTGGTGGTCCCCTGTACCCGAAATCCACCTAGCGGGGCTTAATTCCCTTGCCAAGGTTTGTGGGGTCTGAAAACGGTCCTCGGTAGGGCGCTGAAGGTTGAGTCCTACGCAACAACTACCTGTGAACCGGGTCAGGTCCGGAAGGAAGCAGCCCTAAGCAGGCAAGTGTGTGCCGTAGGGGTGCTCAGCCGGAGCCCGATCCGAGAATACGCTCAGGTCCCGCGTAATCGAAGCAAGGGTGCACGGCACCTTTTTATTTTGAAAATTGCACTTCATAGAGCTTGTAATAAATTCCTTTTTTGTTTAATAATTCTTTATGTGATCCTTCCTCAACAACTTCTCCTTTGTGAACTACATATATTTTATCTGCATTTACTACTGTAGCAAGCCTATGTGCTATCATTATAACCGTTTTATTTTCAGAAAGTTTTCTAACAGCCTTTTGAATCCTTTCTTCAGTTTGAACATCAATATTACTTGTAGCCTCATCAAGAATAAATATCTTTGCATCAAAAAGAACAGATCTTGCAAGTGCAATCAACTGCCTTTCTCCTGCCGATATACCTTTTCCACGTTCAATAACTTCTGTATATAAACCATTTGGCAATCTTTCAATCAAGTCCCAAACATATACTTTTTTTAATGCATCTATTACCTGATCTTCCGAAATTTCTTCATGAAAAAGTCTAACATTATCTAAAAGTGTCCCGGAAAATAAAACTACATCTTGTGGAACAGTTGATATCTGCTTTCTAAGTTCATGGATATTGTATTTTTCAAGTTCTGTACCATCTATCAAAATTTTACCCTTTTGAATTCTATACATGCCATTTACAAGATTCATTAACGATGTTTTTCCTGCGCCGGTTTCACCTACAACGGCTATTAATTGCCCTGGTTCAAACTTTAAATTAATATTTTTTAATATCCATCTATCCTCGTTATATCTAAACCATACATTTTTAAACTCTACAACACCTTTTTCAATTTCTACTTTTCCATTTTCGTCTCCAAAATGTTCTTCAGTCTCATCCATTAATGTAAATATCTTTTCCGCACTTGCCACAGTATTCTGAATTATATCGTACTTTTCAGACAAGTCCTCAAGTGGCCTCATAAACAATTCTAGATATGCAACAAAGGCATATAGATCACCAAAATTGAGAGTTTTAGAAACTATGTATTTTGCACCCATCCATATAATTGCGGCAATTGCAAGTCTGTAAAGTGTACTAACAGTCGGTCTAAAAATTGCAAAAACATACATCTGCTGTATTCTAGACTTATACAATTCTTTATTTACTTTGTCGAAATTCTTCCTTTCAAAATCTTCAGCATTAAATAATTTAACAACTGGCATACCAGCAATATGTTCTGCAAGGTACGCATTAACCTTAGAAATATTAGTTCTGACCGCTCTATATGCTTTTAAATCAAAGTACCTAAACAAAATCATTGACACTATTAAAACTGGAAATACAAATGAAATATTTGCAAACAACCTTGGGCTAACTCTTAACATCATAATAATTACGCCTGTAAGTAAAAAAACGTCATTAAAAATACTCGTTATTACAGACGTAAAAAATTCCATTATATTCTGGGTATCATTTGCAATTCTTGTAGTTATTTGACCACTTGGATGCTTATCAAAAAAAGACATTGGAAGTTTTAAAACATGGTCAAAAAGCTCTTTTCTAATATCGTATACAATTTTTCCACCAAGATACGTTGTAATATATATTGAAATATATTCAAATACAAAAATCATAGAAGTAGTTAATAAGAAATAAAGAGACATTTTAAAAATACCAGAAAACCTTTCATTTAAAGGCAATGAATCGTTAGTTATATAATTATTTACTGTATTTCTTACTATCTGAGGTGGAAGAAGAGTTACAAAAGTAAGAGAAATAACAACTAAAATTGCAAGGACGAATAATAGCGTATACGGTTTAGCATATTTTAACAATCTTTTCAAAAGCTTCATCAAATCTCCCCTTTTAAAAAAGTTTATCTTTCTTCAAGCAACTTCTCATCCCATATTTTTGGAATATCTTCACAAACTTTCTCTAAAAATTTTCTGTCTCTCTCATCAAAAGGAGTTATATAATGGCTGTCAATATCCAATTCGCCTATTACCTCTTTATTTTTAAATATTGGTACTACTATCTCACTTTTTACTTTAGGACTACACGATAAATAATTTGTTTCTTTAGAAACATCCTGAACTATAAATACATCCTTTAACATTGCTGCTTGTCCACAAATCCCCTCTCCAATATTTATTTTCACATGCTCGGTAGGTTCACCAACAAATTCAAACAACTCTAAAACATTGTCTTTGTTAATCATGTAAAATCCTACCCAATCATAATATGGAATTTCATCATAAAGATACTGACAAATCTTTCTCATATATTTTACAGGATCATCTTTAGATTCTTTTTCTAATTTATCAAGCAATTTATCAAATAATTCATCTTTATCATAATAAATCCCATTCATTTCTCCATTTCTAAAATGAATTATCGCCTGATAAACTGCTTCACTTAGTTTAGAAAGTTTTCCTTTCTTCCACAGCGAATATACATTGTAAAAAAGTATATAATTTCCATTAAAATCAACAACTATCCAATCAAAATCTTTTGGATACACTCCTAAAAATACTATAAAATCTTCTTTATTAAGTTCTAACTCTTTTGCATTTTTACGAATCTTTGTTGTTACATTATCCTTATTTTCTTTTGCAAATTCTCTAAAATCATTTAATAACTTATCTAATTCTCTTCTTTCAACACTATCAAAATTTATTTCTCCTAATTTTTCCTCAATTTCTTTGAAAAATTTATATTTATTTGTAGTCTTACTCCAAAATTCTCCCCAATGGGACTTGTCATATCTTAATATTTCTAAAAATTCTTCAACATGGTTTTCTACAATGTTTCTCATAGCTGTCCCTCCTCAATCTTTTTTTCTTCAAGTATTTCATACTCTACATCAGAAATAACTTTTACCTTTAAATATCTGTTTTTTAAAAAAATTTCTAATATATCACCTGATTTTATTTCACTTGAGGGTTTTAAAGCCATTTGATTTCTAAATATTCTCTTATTTTTAGCCAACTCTTGGGCTATAGTACGCCTTTTAATAATTCTAGTAGATTTTAAAAACTTATCTAATCTCAAAATATCACCCCTAAAAGATTATAACACAAATTGTTCGTATTGCTAAAAAATTTAAGCGGCCGAAAAGGCCGCTTAAATTATTGTTAAAAGTAAGTTTTAGTTGCTAGTTGATGTTGAATTTTTCATCATCTCAAGTTCATTGAAAGCTGCCTCAAAATCCATATAAGTTGGTGTTGCTTCTTTCAATTTTTCAAGATATTGTTCAGCAGTTGTTGCATCTTTCAACATTTTATTTATTTCGTATAAATCATATAAAACTTCTGCTTTCCAATCTAAAGAAATATCTGTTGCTTCAGAAAGGGTATTTAATCCTCCATATAGGTCTATAAAGTCATTTACAACGCTTTGAAGCATCCCATACTCAACATAAGGTTTTATCTTTAAATACAATTTTGTATAGTAGTTATATAATACATCCGTTCTTTTTGGATATAACGTTTTCATTTTCTTTGCAGCTATAAACGATTCTGGATAATCGTTGTAAATACTTTCCAAAACTAATTTTGATTCTTTACTTGCATCATCCAAAATTTGTTTGTATACTGCATCATTTGTTAATTCAGTAGCTGACTGCATTTTTTCAACAAGTGTAACAAATGCTGCTTTAATTTCAACAGGTGCATCCTGTTTGACAGTTATCCTTGTAGATTCATCAAGAACCATTTCATTTAACTTCTTATATACGTTTAATAAACTAGTTCCAGAATTTGTTAAAACTTGGTTCCATGTCTTGTATACAGGATCAATAATTTCTGATGAAACATTTTCATTTTTCTTAAATTCATCAATAGCTTTTCTAAATTTATCACTCTTTAATTGATTTAAAACATCTTGATATCCCTGAGAAAGGGTAAATTTTTCAAATGTATCTACAGTTTTCACATCTTTTACATTGAATACGAAAAAGTTACTGCCAAGAGGAATAGGTCCAACAATGGTATTTGTAGAACCAAAAATGCTATCTTCAAACTTTTTGTCAATTATGCCTCTTTTAAAGCCATCGTAATTTTGAACTGATAAGCTCATATTTGTTGCAGCTTGATAAAATCCAGTATTCATAGCTTCATTGATAAAGTCGTTTGCACTCGCTTGTGATGAGAAACTTACAAAATCAACATTTGCTTGATCATATTTATTCATTAAATCTTCTCTATTTTCACTATAATAATTTTTCATCTCATCATCACTTACACTAGCTATAGTATCTCTAACCTTTGCAATTGTAAGATACTTTACTACCTCTGGCTCAATTGTCTTTTTGTAATTTTCAACACTTCCATATTTTTGCTTAATATAATTTAACAATTGTTCGTTCTTTTCAATATCTGCAACCTGCTTATCAAGTTCTTGATTTATTTCATCTTTAGTAGGTGAAATTTTATTTACTTGAGCATAATATAGTATTGTCTTAGTTTCAATTAAATCATTTAGTATTGAAGTCTTTAACATTGGTTCCTCAAAAACAGGATCAACATCTGAAATTTGATAGTAACTTAAAGCCTTACTATATGAATCTTCAACTTCCCATGGGAAAATCCAATATTCTTCACTAAGTGCTGTGCCATCTTTTGTTAAATAAGCAACTGAATCCTCTAAATTATACTTTACACTGCCTTTTCTCGAAGATACATATGAAGAAATTGACCATACAACAATACCTGCGACAAATGCAATAGCAATCGTCCAAATTATAGCACCATGTGCTTTTTCAAACCATTTTCTCATTCTTGCGATCCCCCTTCTAAGTTCATTTCTTCCTCTTCAAATGAAATTGGTCTTACCAGTGGAAATGCAATTACATCTCTGATAGTAGGCGAATTAGTTAAAAGCATAACCAATCTATCAATTCCTATACCAAGACCACCAGTAGGTGGCATACCGTATTCGAGAGCTCTAACAAAATCTTTATCCATCATCTGGGCTTCCTCATCTCCAGCTTCACGAAGTTTAGCTTGCCTTAAAAATCTTTCGTATTGATCAACAGGATCATTCAATTCACTAAATGCATTTGCCATTTCTCTACCATAAATTATAAGCTCAAATCTTTCAGTAACTCTTGGATCCTCTCTATGTTTCTTTGCAAGAGGAGATATTTCCACTGGATGTTCTAACAAGAATGTTGGTTGAACAACTTTGTCCTCTACTAAATCCCAGAGTTTTTCAATTAAATGCCCCTTATCTTTTATCTCAACTTCAACATCGTGTTGCTTTAATACTTCTAACATCTTTTCTTCTGTATCTTCAAGGATATCAACACCTAAATGTTCTTTAATGAAGTCTCTCATTTTAACTCTTCTCCATGGCCTTGAAAAATCAATTTCTATATCTTGATATTTGACTTTTGTTGTTCCAAAAAGTTTTTCAACAATAAACACAAAAAGTTCTTCAGTTAAGTTCATCATATCTTCATAGTCGGCATATGCCTGATAAATTTCAATTGAAGTAAATTCAGGGTGATGCTTGTAAGAAAGACCTTCATTTCTAAAATTTTTTCCTAATTCATATACTTTTTCAAATCCACCCACTATGAATCTCTTCAAATAAAGTTCTGTAGCAATTCTCATGTACATATCAATATCAAACACATTCAAGTGTGTTATAAATGGCCTTGCTGATGCCCCGCCTGTAACATATTCTAATATTGGTGTTTCAACCTCAATGAATCCTTTTGAATTCAAAAATTCTCTAATAAGCTTTATTATCTCAAATCTTATTCTAAATCTATTTAGTGTTTCATCGTTAGCAATCATATCAACATATCTTTG